>JAZQRP010000040.1:0-2741 GCA_045629685.1 Candidatus Aphodosoma sp.
ATAGGTACTTGTGATAAAGTTCGAGAATTGAAGGTTAATAGTTTAAATAAGACAATAAATTTGCCTTTTAATAGTAGTAATATTGCTTATTTAAATGATGTTCCTCAAACAAGTTTTCCTATTTATTTTGTTTCTGCATTACCTTTAGACGCACAAGATGTTTTAGGTTCGTATTTTGGTAATTTGAAAAATGATTATTCTATTGTTGAGGCTACGGGTATATTATTAAATTTTGTTCAGACATCTTTTAATTATAAGACAGATAATGATCAGTTTGGATATGAGAAGTATTTCTATCCTGAAGAAGCTATTGCTTATCCGTTTTGTGATTGTGAAGATCGTTCGGCTTTATTTGGTTGGTTGGTTCGTACATATTTAGGTTTGCCAGTTATTGGACTTCAATATCCAGGTCATCTTGCTACTGCAGTTTGTTTTGGTGATGATGTTAATATTGAAGGAACTGCTTTTACTTATGGAGGTAAAAAATATTATGTATGTGATCCTACCTATAAATACGCTGATGTTGGAATGGCTATGCCAGAGTTTAAAAATGTGGTACCAAAAGTGATTAAGTTGAAAAAAATGTAAGTTTATGAAACGTAAATTATTTTTATTTTTAGGGATATTTGTTTCTGTATTGCTTATTTCTGCTCTCGCATATTATATTTATATTGAGAGCAAAACTTATGATTTAGAATATTTAGAAATAGAGGAGTTTAATGATGTTGAATATGATGTTGATTTGATCTTGGGAAAGTGGAAATCAGGAACAGTTTATTATCGCTTTGATGAAGATGGTTTAGGTGCTACCTGGGATGTGGCTGATGATATATTTGAGGAAGAAGCGTCTTCATTTAAGTGGGATATTGATCATTCTCGTTTTGTTCATTATCATAAGATGCATAATGGTGTAATTATTCCTAAAGTCTATAAGATTTCAAGTTTGGATTTGAATACATTTATTTTTATTGATGATTATGGTAATGAGCATTTATTCTTGAAAGTGATTGAGTAAAAAAGTTGATATTATTATAAAAAAGCTATGTTCAAAATATTATTTTTGTACATAGCTTTTGTTTTTTATATTGTTAGAGTTAGGTTGTCGTAAGAGAGATGTATATTTGCAGGTAGTTTAGTTTCGGTTTCGTGGTGTAGGCCAATGTTGTGCGAGAAGTGGATAAAATAGGTCTGTTTAGCGTTGATGCGTTGAGCTTTTTCGATGGCTTCGTCGAGAGATTGGTGAGATGGGTGTTTTTCTTGACGGAGTGCGCTCATGATGAGTAGGTCGAGATTTTGGAGTTTAGAGTATTCGCTTTCGGGAATGGTGCTTACGTCGGTGAGGTATGCCATGTTGCCTATGCGGTAGCCTGCAATGGGTAGTTTGCCGTGTAGGACGCGTATAGGGGTGATTTTTGTATTGTTGATTTGGAATGGGGTGTTGATGTTGATGTTTATTTCGTTCATTATGATGCGAGGTACGCCAGGGTAGAGTGATTCTCCAAAGCAGTAGGGGATGCGTGTGCGGATTGCTATGGCTACGTTGGGTTCGGCATAGATATTTATATCGCCGAAGCGACAGAATGGGCGTAGGTCGTCGATGCCTGATACGTGGTCGTAGTGCTCGTGCGAAAGGAGGATGCCGTCGATTTTGCCGAATGGGATGTGTGACATTTGTTGACGGAAGTCGGGTCCGCAATCGAGGAGGATGCGGGTGTTGTTGATTTCTACGAGGACTGATGTGCGTAGGCGTGAGTCGCGAGGGTCAGTGCTTGTGCAGACTGGGCATGTGCAGCCTGTTTCGGGTACGCCGGTTGATGTGCCTGTGCCGAGGAAGGTTATCTTCATGTTTTTGGTGGTTGAATACACAATGAGAGTGTGTGTCTGTTTTCTACGGAGCAGTTTGCTTGAAGGTTACTGCGGGTTAGGGTGAGATTTTGGTTTTGAATACACACTGTGAGTGTGTGTTGTTGTGTTGTTTGGTTATAAAAAGAGCCTTTCGGTCCGAAGATGAAAGGCTCTTTATTGTTTTACTAACCGAGGGATTAGTTGTTTTTTGCTTTAGCAACGATAGCTTTGAAAGCTTCTGGGTGGTTCATTGCGAGGTCAGCAAGAACTTTGCGGTTCATAGCGATACCAGCTTTGTGCAATGCGCCCATGAGTTGTGAATAAGACATACCTTCGAGGCGAGCAGCAGCGTTGATACGTTGGATCCACAATGCGCGGAAGTTGCGTTTTTTGTTTTTGCGGTCACGGTAAGCATATTGCAAACCTTTTTCCCAAGTGTTTTTTGCTACTGTCCATACGTTACGGCGAGCACCAAAATAACCGCGAGTAAGTTTAAGAATTCTTTTACGTTTAGCTCTAGAAGCTACGTGATTTACTGATCTTGGCATAATTTTAAAAATTTTTGAATGACAGCGTTCCTTTTGGAAACTTCGAGCTGATGCATTCGGTTAATCACTAAATAGAAAAAATTGTAAAAACGGTTAATTAAGTTCTTATCTCAAACCGAGAAGAGATTTAACGTTGTTTTGGTCAACAGCTGCAACAACACCTGTGTGAGTCAAGTTACGTTTTTGTTTCAATGTCTTTTTAGTCAAGATGTGACTTTTGAACGCGTGTTTACGTTTGATTTTTCCTGTTCCGGTAAGAGCGAATCTTTTTTTGGCACCGGAATTAGTCTTAATTTTTGGCATTTGTTTATAAAATTTAATTATTAAATAAACGGGGATTTTCCCCTT
>JAZQRP010000041.1:0-9609 GCA_045629685.1 Candidatus Aphodosoma sp.
AAAAAATATGCCGAATGGCAAATAATTGTGCATTATGCATTCTGCATTGTGCATTAATTAAAACGGGATGTAGCGCAGTCCGGTTAGCGCACCTGCTTTGGGAGCAGGGGGTCCCAGGTTCGAATCCTGGTATCCCGACAATAAGTAGAGACGCAAAATTTTGCGTCTCTTTTTTTTTATAACAATATCTAAAATATAGCGACATACGAGTCTCGCTACTCGCTACTCGCTACTAAAAATCTAAAAATATGGAAGCTCAAGGTAAAGTAATCGCAATTTTAGAAGCACGCAGTGGCGTAAGCAAAGCTGGTCGCGAATGGATGTCTCAAGAATATGTTATCGAAACTCCAGGACAATACCCAAAACGTATATGTTTCAACCTCTTCGGTGCTGACCGCATCAACGAAGCCCACATACAAATGGGTGAAGAAATCATTGTTGAATTTGATATTGATGCTCGCGAATGGCAAGGTCGTTGGTTCACATCAATCAATGCATTCAGAGTTACACGTCCTATGGCAATGCCGGCTAACAACGAGCCAATGATGCAAGAGCCTCCTTTTGCTGCTGATCCTTTTGGACAACCAATGCCACAAACAGCAGCACAACCTCAAGCATCACCATTCGACAATGCTCTTCCAAGCGACCCAGGCGATGACCTCCCATTCTAAAAAAATATAAACAAACACAAAAAAGAGAGAATAATTTTGAATTATTCTCTCTTTTTTTACGTGGAGCTGACGGGAGTCGAACCCGTGTCCGAACGAGGAAGCAATACGCTTTCTACATGCTTATCTTCGCCTTGATTTTCGAACGATAGCAAGACCGAAGCCACCAACTATCGCCTTATCTGCTAAAATCTCATCAGCAATGCACAGCCACTACTGACCAGCCCCGAATTTATAGCACCTCTAAACCAGACCGCCTCGGCGCGATGGCATCTGAGAGATGTCTTGTTTCAGCACCTTGTGCCGAAATTAAGCTAATCTACTATACTTCGATTAAGCAGCAAGAGCGTAAGTATTTTCGCCAATTATAGTTTACCTGCTATGATTAAAGTGCTTAACAGACAATGCACTGCATGCTTACATACCTCTTCTACCCGCCGTCAAAACCAAACAGCCCCTTTTTTCAATGCACAATGCATAATGCACAATTAACCATTCGGCATTTTAATTATGCATTATGAATTATGCATTATGAATTATTATTTTGCGTAGCTTACAGAACGAGTTTCACGGATTACGGTGATTTTTACTTGTCCTGGATATGTCATTTCGTCTTGGATTTTCTTAGCGATATCGTAAGAGAGTGTTTCTACTGTCTTATCATCTACTTTGTCGGCACCTACGATTACACGGAGTTCACGACCTGCTTGAATTGCATATGTTTTAACAACACCAGGATAAGACAATGCGAGATTTTCAAGATCATTAAGACGTTTAATATAAGCCTCAACAATTTCACGACGTGCACCTGGACGAGCACCTGAGATAGCATCGCAGACTTGTACGATTGGAGCAAGGAGTGAAGTCATCTCAACCTCATCGTGGTGAGCACCGATAGCGTTGCAAACATCTGGTTTTTCTTTATATTTCTCAGCAAGATTCATACCGAGAATTGCGTGTGGAAGTTCTGGTTGATCATCAGGCACTTTACCGATATCATGAAGGAGACCTGCACGTTTTGCTTTTTGTGGATTCAAACCAAGTTCAGCCGCCATGATAGCACAAAGATTGGCAGTTTCGCGAGCGTGTTGGAGAAGATTTTGTCCATAAGACGAACGATATTTCATTTTACCCACAAGACGAATGAGTTCAGGGTGAAGACCGTGGATACCAAGGTCGATAGTTGTACGTTTACCAATTTCTACAATTTCTTCTTCGACTTGTTTACGAGTTTTAGCAACTACCTCTTCGATACGGGCTGGGTGGATACGACCGTCAACAACAAGTTGATGAAGTGCCAAACGTGCAATTTCGCGACGTACTGGGTCGAAACCTGAAAGTACGATAGCCTCAGGAGTATCATCTACAATAATTTCAACACCAGTTGCAGCCTCAAGAGCACGGATATTACGACCTTCACGACCGATGATACGACCTTTAACCTCGTCGCTTTCGATATTGAATACTGTAACAGAGTTTTCGATAGCAGTTTCGGTAGCTACGCGTTGAATAGTTTGAACAATAATACGTTTAGCCTCTTTGTTTGCTGTAAGTTTGGCGTCTTCCATCATTTCGTTTACATACGCCATGGCTTCTGTTTTAGCTTCGTCTTTGATAGATTCTACCAACTGATTTTTAGCTTCTTCAACCGACAAACCTGCAATAGCAGAGAGTTTTTCAGTTGCTTCGAGATTGAGTTTATCTAACTCAGTTTGTTTAGCATCAACAAGAGTGAGTTGTTTTTCGAGGTTTTCACGAATTGCTTCAACTTCGTTGTTTTTGCGGTCTAACTCTTTTTGTTTTTGGTTGACTTGTTGTTCTTTTTGTTGAGCGCGATTTTCGATTTGTTGCGCACGATTCTCTGATTGTTGTATTTTTGAGTTTCGTTCAGCTACTTCTTTTTCGAATTCGGCTTTCATGTTAAGGAATTTTTCTTTTGCCTCAAGGAGTTTGTTTCGTTTCATATTTTCTCCTTGGTCTTCAGCTTCTTTGAGTTTGCGAGTTACTTTAGCTTTCATAGATGCATTGACGCCAAAATATCCGGCTACTCCACCTACGACAAGACCTGCAACTGCAAGAATGATTGAAAGTGTCATGGTTAATTATTAGTTAGTAGTTAGTAATTAATAGTTAGTAATTAAAAAAACGCATTTTTTACATGATTTATAGATGTAAAAAATGCGTGATATGATTGTATAGCGAGGACGTAATTCTTCTTACGGCTATTCGTTATTATCAAGTGCTTGTCCTATCAAAGATGAGAGTTCTTCCATCTTCTTTAGTGGTGCAGTATGTTGTTGAGTTTCTAGAGTTACGGCTTCAACTGCCATTTCATACGCCACCATTGACAAAATATCTGGATAAGGAAGGCTGAACTTTTGATTATAGACTGATATACGTTCGTTTAGGATTTTAGCGGCTTTGCGGTACACCTCTTCTTGATCTTCGGGGATTGACAATTTTGTTGTAAATCCATTGATTTTGATAGTGATAATACGCTGTTTATCCATTTTGCGAGTAGTCTATTTCGTTTAGCAACCCCAAACATTTATCTATATCACGCACCAATTGAGCTATTTTGGCATCGGCTTGACGCTTGCTTTTTTCATCCCATCCATACATTTTTGCTAGCTTCAATCGGTTGTAGTTTGCATTTAATTCTACTATTTTTGCATTCGCCTCGGCTAATTCTTTCTCTTGCTTAGCTAAATCTTGTTTTAATTGACGATTTTCTCCTTGTAGTTTTTTGTATGCTTCGAGAAGCATATTCACTTGACCTTCAAGAGTATTGGCATCAATTATTTTTTTATCACTCATAGTTGAATTAAAACTTTCACAAAGTTACAATTTTTTATTGAGACTGCCAAATATTTTTTGTTTTTTATTTTTAGAAAAATGCATTATTTGTAATTATCGATATAACGGGGTTTGCAATAAATTGAAATATAGGTAGCTATATTATTTTAGTTATTGCGAAGATTTGGTTATAGTATGTTTATCCTATATTTATAGTATATTTATAATATATTTATCCTATGTTATAATATGGAAATGATATAAATTTGATGAGTTTTTTGGTTGGTTTTATTCTTTTTTTTTGTATCTTTGCAAATTGGATTTTTTAATACACAATGCTCAACGTTCAATATATAGTGTAAAATATTTGGATTATGGAAACTAGACAATATTCGTTTTTAAATAAGATTGACTCGCCTGAGGATTTAAAAGGTTTATCTATAGATTATTTACCTCAGGTGTGCGATGAGTTGCGCCAATATATTATTGAACAATTAGCCAAAAATCCGGGGCACTTGGGTTCGTCGTTGGGTGTAGTGGAATTGACAGTTGCTCTACATTATGTATTTAATACTCCATACGACAGGATTGTGTGGGATGTGGGTCATCAGGCATACGGCCATAAAATATTGACTGGCAGACGTGAGGCATTCAAAACGAATAGGATGTTCGGTGGATTGTGTGGTTTTCCAAATCCTAAAGAGAGTGTGTATGACTCATTTGGAGTAGGACACTCCTCTACTTCGATATCAGCGGCTTTGGGTATAGCGGTAGCTGCTAAATTAAAGGGTGAAAACAGGCAGGTGGTAGCTGTGATTGGTGATGGTTCGATGACTGGAGGGTTGGCTTTTGAGGGGTTGAATAATGCTTCTATTAATCCGAATAATTTACTTATAATACTTAATGACAACAATATGGCCATTGACCCTATTAAGGGTGGATTGAGTCATTATTTGACTTCGATACATTATTCGAAGACTTATAATGCAATTAGACATAAGGCTTATCGCGGTTTGAAGAAGATTGGGTTGATGTCGGATGCTAATAGAAATAGATTGTTAAGATTGGGTAATTCGCTAAAAAGTTTACGAGCTAATGCTAATCAAAATAATATATTTGAGGGGTTGAATATCAGATATTTTGGTCCGGTTGATGGGCATAATGTCGAGGAATTGGTAGAGATATTAAATCAATTAAAGACATATAATGGTCCGAAGGTTTTGCATATTATCACTAAGAAGGGTAAGGGGTATGAACCTGCGGAAAAAGAGGTTACGACATGGCATGCACCTGGTGTGTTTGATGTAAAGACAGGTGAACGCATTAAGAAAAGGGCTGAAGGTGAACCTCCTTTGTTTCAAGAAGTTTTTGGCAATACGTTATTGGAATTGGCTAGAAAGAATGGTAGAATTGTAGGTATTACGCCTGCTATGCCGTCGGGTTGTTCAATGAATATTATGATGAATGCTATGCCAGAAAGGACGTTTGATGTAGGTATTGCAGAGGGCCATGCAGTAACATTTTCGGCAGGATTGGCAAAAGATGGTATGATGCCGTTTTGCAATATATACTCTAGTTTTATGCAAAGGGCGTATGATAATGTTATACATGATGTTGCGTTACAGAATTTAAATGTAGTTTTCTGTCTTGATAGAGCGGGTATTGTGGGAAATGATGGTGCCACGCATCAAGGGCAATTTGATTTAACGATGTTCCGTTGCATACCTAATATGACAATTGGGGTGCCTCGCAATGAACATGAGTTGAGGAACTTAATGTACACGGCACAGTTGGAGGATAAAGGTCCGTTTATGATACGTTATCCACGAGGTAAGGGAATCTTGGCAGATTGGCAAAATAAGATGAAAGAGGTGGAAATTGGTAAAGGTGAAGAGATGCGTCCGGGTAAAGATGTGGCTATTGTAGGCGTTGGTCCTATACTTTATACGGCAGAAAAAGCAATAGAAAAAGTTGAAAAAGAGAATAGCGAAATGAAAATTGGATTGTATGATTTGCGTTTTGTGAAACCTTTGGATAATGAGTTATTGCACTTGATTGGCAAAAAATATTCGAAAATATACACGATTGAGGATGGCACAATTATTGGAGGTGTAGGTTCGGCTGTAGAAGAGTGGATGATGGATAATGGGTATAATATAAGGATTATACGTCTTGGTTTGCCTGACGAGTTTGTGGAACATGGATCTCAAGCTGAATTGTTTGGAATGCTTGAATTAGATGCTGAAGGAATTTATAAAAGAATAAGGAATGAGAAATAGAGAATGTAATTTGTGCATTAAAAAATTTAAAAGAACCTAAAATATGAAAATAGTTATTGTTGGAGCTGGTGAAGTTGGTCGTTATGTTGCTAAGATGCTATCGAATGAGAACCACGATATAACGATAATGGATGAGTCGGAAGAGAGACTCCAAGACCTTGATACAAATTATGACATAATGTCGCGCGTTGGTTCACCAACATCAGTAAATGATTTGCAAATGTGCGGTGTTAGGAATTGTGACTTATTTATTGCTGTAAACACGTCGGAAAGTGTTAATACTACGGCATGTGTGATTGCATCGAGACTTGGGGCACGCAAAACTGTGGCTAGGATTGATAACTATGAATATCTTCTCCCAAAAAATAAGGAGATGTTTAAATCATTGGGGATAGACAAGTTAATATATCCGGAAGTATTGGCTGCAACAGAGATTGTTCAATCACTTAAACGCAGTTGGATACGCGAATATAGAACTTTTAGCAACGAGGCATTAGTATTGGTATGTGTCAAAGTGAGAGAAAATTCGGAAATAATCAACAAGTTTTTCAATACAGGATATTTCAATCATAGCATGTATCGCATTGTTGCGGTAAAACGCCACACAACTACTATTATACCTAGCGGTAATGACCAGATATTAGCCAACGACTTGGTGTATTTTATCTGCACGAAAGAGAATTTGGAGTATGTGAGAACAGCTGCAGGTAAGACTAATTTTGATATAAAAAACATTATCATAATGGGAGGTTCGAAAATTGCATTGAAGACAGTACAATACCTACCTAATGATATTGATGTAAAAATAATAGAGAGTGATAGGGAAAAATGCTATAAACTCGCAGATAAGACAGATACACTGATTATTCATGGTGATGGTAGAAATATAGATTTATTAAAAGATGAAGGTATAGAAGATGCAGATGCATTTATTGCGTTGACAGATAACTCGGAGACAAATGTGTTGGCTTGTCTTGCTGCAAAACGCTTTGGTATTAGAAAAACTATTGCTGAAGTAGAAAATATTGATTATATTGACTTGGCTGACAATCTTGATATTGGCACGCTTATTAATAAAAAATTGATAGCAGCATCGCATATCTATCAACAAACATTGGATGAGGATGCTTATGATGTGCAATGTTTGACATACTCGGATGCTGAGGTTGTGGAATTTGCAGTAAAGGCGGGCGATAAAATAACTAAAGATCGTGTGCGCAACTTAAATTTACCTGATGATGTAAATATTGGTGGTGTTGTAAGAAATGGTAAAGGATATGTGGTTAATGGTAATACTGTGATATTGCCAGGTGACCATGTGGTTATATTCTGTAAGGCTACTGCTGTACCTAAATTGGCAAGATTTTTTAATTAAAGAGTAGAGAGCAGAAGGTAATAAATTATAGAGAAATGACTAAGACATTTAATTGGCAACAAGTAATAAGGATATTGGGGGTGCTTTTGATAACAGAGGCATTCTTTATGGTTATTACTGCTGTTGTATCATACATTTACAGAGGAGATGATTTTATTGCAATAATTGAGTCGGCAATACTTACAGTTGGTGCAGGATTTGGAAGTGTTTTATTAGGTGGCTCGAATACTAAACATATAGGTACACGCGAAGGATATTTAGTTGTAGGGTTAGTTTGGGTTGTATTTTCGTTGTTCGGCATGTTACCTTTCCGATTAAGTCACTATATACCAAGTGTAACCGATGCTTTTTTTGAGACAATGTCGGGATTTACTACAACAGGAGCAACAATATTAACAGATATAGAATCATTGCCTCATGGTTTATTGTTTTGGCGTAGTATGATACAATGGCTTGGCGGTATGGGAATTGTGGTTTTATCGCTTGCTATATTGCCGATGTTTGGAGCTGGTATGCAACTGTTTGCGGCAGAAGTGCCTGGCATAACGTATGATAAATTACAACCAAAAATAACTGATACTGCTCGCAAACTCTGGGAATTATATTTCTTGTTGACAATAATTTGTGCTACTCTACTCTATTTTGGAGGAATGAATATGTTTGATGCTATATGCCACTCGCTCACGACTTTGGCATCTGGCGGATATTCAACAAAAAATGCTTCGATAGCTTATTGGACATCACCATATATACATTATATCATAATTTTCTTCATGATATTGGCAGGAACTAACTTCTCGTTGCTATATGGAGCCTTGATTCGCCGTCAAGGTAAAAGACTAATTCAAGATGAGGAATTCCGGACATACCTATATAGCATAATAGTGGTATCTATAATTGTTGGCGTAGGATTGTTACTTACTCGCTCTTTTGATGGATTTTCTATAATTGAAAAGTCATTTAGAGATGCAATATTTCAAACTGTTGCAACAATAACAACGACGGGATTTTCGACTTCTGACTATATGACATGGCATCCTATTTTATGGTTAATAATATTGTTACTTATACCAATGGGAGGAACAGCTGGATCAACATCGGGTGGTATAAAGACAATACGTTTGCATATCATGGTAAAGAATATTTATTATGAGTTTAAACGTGTAATGCACCCGAAGGCCATTCGTCCAGTTAGAATTAATCGCAGAATTGTATCGGAAAATACACTATCGAACACTTACGTTTTTTTGTCTATATTTTTGATAATCACAATAGCATCTACAATAGTACTCATGGTGTGTGGCGTATCGCCAAGTGAGGCATTTGGATGCTCGTTGGCATCAATAGCAAACGTAGGTCCGTCGTTAGGAAGTTTTGGGCCAGTAGAGACATATGCAATATTGCCAGATTTAGCAAAATGGGTACTTTCGATAGTAATGTTGATTGGACGTTTAGAATTGTTTACGATTTTGATATTGTTTTTACCTTCGTTTTGGAAAAAATAAATATCAATAAAAATAACCACAATTTCATTTCAAGTAGTATAATACGCCTTTCTTTGAGCCTCCGAACAAATACTACAAAATCACGCATTAAATATTTATGCCATTTTTACGATAAAATACATCGTATATAAAATATTTTTTGTACCTTTGCATTTGAATATAATAACACGAAACTTATTAACACTTTAAAAAAATAAATTACTATGATTAAACTTGGTATTAACGGTTTCGGCCGTATCGGACGTATGGTGTTCCGTGCTGCTATCCAAAACTTTAGCAACGACATTCAGGTAGTAGGTATCAACGACTTGCTTGACCCTGATTATTTGGCTTACATGTTGAAATACGACTCTGTTCATGGTCGTTTCCAAGGAGAAGTAGCTATCGAAGGTAATTTTCTTGTTGTTAACGGTCAACGTATCCGCTTAACTGCAGAAATGGACCCAGCTAACCTCAAATGGGACGAAGTAGGTGCTGACGTTGTTGTTGAATCAACAGGTCTCTTCCTCGAAGACGAAAAAGCTCGTAAACACATCGCTGCTGGTGCTAAAAAAGTTATCATGTCTGCTCCTTCAAAAGACGCAACTCCTATGTTCGTTTATGGTGTTAACCACACTACTTACGCAGGTCAAGACATCATCTCTAACGCATCTTGTACAACTAACTGCTTGGCTCCTATCACTAAAGTATTGAACGATAACTTCGGTGTTGTTAAAGGTCTTATGACTACTGTTCACGCTGCAACTGCAACTCAAAAAACAGTTGACGGCCCTTCTAAAAAAGACTGGCGTGGTGGTCGCGGTATCCTCGAAAATATCATTCCTTCTTCAACTGGTGCTGCTAAAGCTGTAGGTAAAGTTCTTCCTGAACTCAACGGCAAACTCACAGGTATGTCATTCCGCGTTCCTACTTCTGACGTATCAGTAGTTGACTTGACAGTTGTTCTTGATAAACCAGCTACTAAAGAAGAAATCTGCGCTGCTATG
>JAZQRP010000042.1:0-2740 GCA_045629685.1 Candidatus Aphodosoma sp.
ACCAGGAATCATGCCGTAGTAGAAAATCATATAGAGGAGTACGAGTACGAACGCGATAACGAACGACATCAAACCTGATTGGATAGCTTCTTCACCGAGAGAAGGACCAACAACGTCTTCTTGGATGATGCGAGCAGGAGCTGGCATTTTACCTGATTTCAATACGTTAGCTAAGTCTTTTGCCTCTTCTGTAGTGAAGTTACCAGTGATTTGTGAACTACCACCAGTGATTTCAGTATTAACTGTAGGGAATGAATATGCATAACCATCAAGAACGATAGCTACTTCACGACCGATGTTTTCTTTAGTCAAGCGAGCCCAAGTTTTAGCACCTTCGGCATTCATTTTCATGCTTACAGTTGCACCAGCTGAATATTGGTCGAAGTCAGCGCGAGCGTCAGTTACAACATCACCTTCGAGTGGTGCACGACCATCGCGGTTAGTAACTTTGATAGCGATGAGTTCATATACTGGTTGTTTTGCTTCTGGATCCATTGGCTTAACTGTCCATACGAAACGAAGTTCGCGTGGGAAGAGTTCTGCTACTTGTTTCATTGCAAGCATATCATTAACCTCTGCTGTGTCTGAAGCAAGAGCAAGACCTACTACAGGACCAGCATTTTGCATTGGTTGAAGTACGCTGAACAATGGATATTCGCGACGCATTTCTTCGCGGTCAGCTTCTGTAGTTTCTGTTTCTGCAGTAAGTTCAGCTGCAAGGTCTGCTACTGAATCTGTAGTTTCTGCTACTTCTGCAACAACTTCTTCTGCTTTAACCTCTTCTACAACTTCTGTTGTAGCATTAGCCTCTTCTGTAGCACGGTTCATGTCGCGGATTACAGCGTTAGCTTGTTCGAGGTAAGGAGCAACTTCTGCATATTTATATGTTTCCCAGAATTCGAGGTTAGCAGAACCTTGGAGGAGTTTACGTACACGTTCTGGTTCTTTTACGCCTGGAAGTTCAACGAGGATACGACCTTCAACATCAAGACGTTGGATGTTTGGTTGAACAACACCGAAACGGTCAATACGTGAACGGAGCACGTTGAATGAGTTGTCAATCGCGCTATTAACTTCTTCTTGGAGAACTTTAACAACGTCGTCATTAGTAGCTGAACTAGAGATACGATCTTTGAGGTCGTATGTACTGAAGATACCAGCAAGACGTGCATTAGGATCAAGTTTCTCAAATTCTTCTTGGAATATTTTCAAGAAATTTTCGCCTGATTTTGCTTGGCGTTGGCGGCTGAGTTGAAGAGCCTCATTGAAATTTTCGTTTGTGTTATAATCCGACAATGCGCGAAGTACATCAGCTACTGATACTTCGAGTTGTACGTTCATACCACCTTTAAGGTCAAGACCTAAACCGATTTCTTTTTCACGGCACTCACGAAGAGTATAGCCCAACCATACTTTTTCACCACCTACAGAGTCCATGAAGTTGTAATACTCTTGGTCATCTCCGTTAGCATAAGCTTTAGCTTTTTTGTCGTAATTATTTGTTACAACCGAAAAAGAGAGATAAAAGAGACAAATCAACATCAATGCTACTGCAAGTAATCTTACAAATCCTTTGTTTTGCATAATGTTTTTAATTAGTTTATTTATTTAATAGTTTATTGATTTTCAATGCTATAAACATCAAAAACGGCGCACTAATGGCATAGAGCCACCAATGCACACTAATTTGGGGTGCAAAATTAGTAATTTTTTTTCTATTATGCAAATGTTTTTTTATTTGAAATGTGTTTTTATTCTTCAAACTTAACATTTTTTGTTGTATCCTGACGTGTGCCATGAAGTTATATCTAACTCACGTTAATACAAAAAATCAGAGGATACACCACAAAAGTGCATCCCCTATTCTTTAAATCTTTAATCTACAAGATTACTTCGCAACCTTGAAGATAAAGCTCACATTGATAGTCTCTATTGCATTCGCTACACCATCATAAATGGCTGCAACTGCCTCTGCATCATTCAAATCCAACTCACCATTCTGAGCCATCATCTCAACAGCGGTGTTGGCAAGGAAATTCTCAAATGCGTAAGTAGGCATATACATGTGCATCTGTGTGTTGTCTTGATCTTGAAAAGTCCAAACATCAATATCTTTGTAAACAAGGTTGCTCTCACTCTTCTTGATGGTAATTATATCTCCAGCAGCTGTTCCATTAGGGCTATATATAAGTTTTTGTACAACATATTGAGGATTATCTCCACCAAACTTATCAGCTGGAATTGAGACAAAAAAACTCTGCGAAAGCAACAAACAAACTATCCTCCTACCCCCTATCCTCACCCTAACTACAACATACTATAAATATAGGATAAATATACTATAAACATACTATAAATATACTATAAAGCAACCTTCACCAAGTTTCCCACTTCATCTAAACCGCAAATCATCGAAAAATCCACCTCGCTCTTGCGTGCTTACAAGTTTTTTTGTACCTTTGCTCAATAAAGAAAGCCCTCAAAAGTTAACCAATCAAAAAATCTCAAACACTCTTATGCTCTATTTCAATAGCGACTATATGGCTGGTGCCCACCCCGAGGTGATGCGCCGATTAGTGGAAACCAACCTCGAGCACACCGTCGGCTATGGTTGCGACCAATATACTCAACAAGCTAAAGATGCCATCCGCTCTGCATGCGCTACTCCTAATGCGCTAGTTCAATTTATGGAGGGTGGCACCCAAACCAATGCCACTGTCATCGATGCTCTTCTCCGTCG
>JAZQRP010000043.1:0-7354 GCA_045629685.1 Candidatus Aphodosoma sp.
CCCCTCTCTATCTATCACCGACACTCTCAACGCCGTATCTGGCATCAAACTGAGCAAACTATCCATATCAAACATATCCCCCTCTATCAACCCTAAATTATGATATATAATATCATTATACGCCTCCAATCGCGTATTCAACTGCTCACGCCTAAACTCCTTCTCCCTCCCATACTGAAACAGTGCCACCGACACCATCAGCACCACAAACAACACCGAATACGACAACAACAATTTTGTATATAACCGCATTGTAATTAATAATGAGTAATTAATAATAACTAATGTTAAACCTAGATAACAATTTATTCCTTACCTTCAAAAGCATACATAATATCCGAATGGCATCCGTGCCTTGCCTTCAAAAAGCATTAAAGAAAATTGCGATTAGTGAAAAGTAAAATATTAACTTTCAACTCTCAACTTTAAACTTTCAACTCTTAAACGAATACCCATACCCTTGTCTCGACACAAGATTTGAACCATATCGTCCTATCTTTTTCCTCACACGCGTGATATTCACATCCACTGTCCTATCCAACACACAAACATCATCATGCCAAACCAATTTCAATATCTCCTCACGCGAAAACACTTTGTTCGGATTCTCAATAAATAATTTCAACAACTCAAATTCACGCTTAGTAAATGCCACTTCTCGACCATCAACTTTGACACTCTTACTATCCAAATCAACCTCAATTCCCTCATAACTAATCACATTTGCTCCACTCTTATTTATCTTTCCAACCAAAACAACATTATTTCCAGGCGACTCAACAACTGCCGTTCTCCGCATCACTGCCTTCACTCTCAATATCACCTCTTTAATCGAAAATGGTTTTGAAATATAATCATCTGCACCAAGATTAAATCCTGTAACTAAATCATTCTCAGCATCTCGAGCCGTAATAAAAATTATAGGCACATGCTTCGTATCTTCTGACTCACGCATCATTCGAGTCATTTTAAAACCCGAAATCTGCCCCATCATAACATCCAACAACACAAGCCCATAATCTGACAATCGCAAATGCAACGCCTCCTCTGCTGAATGCGCCACATCTACCATATACCCCTCTAACTCAAGATTAAACTGCAAAATCTCGCACAAATCTTCCTCATCATCTACAACCAAAATTCTATTATTTGCCATAATACATCTTTTTTAATATGACGCAAAGTTACAAATAAATTGTTACAAAACTATTACAATTTACAAAATTTACCCCATTTTCCCTGTCAAATACGCCTTTGTACGCTCATCTGCAGGATTTGAAAACATCACAGCAGTATCACCATACTCTACCAATTCGCCTAAATACATAAACATTGACCGCTCCGATATCCTTTGCGCCTGCCCCATATTATGCGTAACTATCAGTATAGTAACATCTTTTTTTAGTTCAACCAACAACTCCTCTATATGTTTTGTCGCAATTGGATCAAGCGCTGAGGTTGGTTCATCCATCAATAGCACATCTGGCTTCATAGCCAAAGCACGAGCAATACACAAACGTTGCTGCTGTCCACCTGATAAAAATGTCCCTTTTTTATTCAATACATCCTTGACCTCATCCCATAGCGACACGTTACGCAAACAGCGTTCTACAGTCTCATCTCTATCACTTTTCGACAATTTAATGCCATTCAAGGCAAAGCCTGCCAACACGTTGTCGTAAATACTCATTGTCGGAAACGGCGTAGGTCGTTGGAATACCATACCAACACGACGACGCACCTCTATTGGCTCCATCGATAATATATTTTCGCCATTCAACAAAATTTCACCATCCACTCTTATGTTTGGATAGAGGTTATGCATAAGATTCACTGCACGCAAAAGCGTAGATTTTCCACAACCCGAAGGTCCCATAATAGCTGTAATGCTATTTTTCTCTATAGCAGCCGACACATATTTCACTGCCATCGTTTGCTTGGTATATGACACACAAGTCTTCTTAAATTCAAGTATTGGTTTTATTGATTCCATTTTTTATAATTTTTTAAATTTTGGTTATTGGCTGAAACGGCGTATTTTTACAAAGTACCCTTAATATATTTAGCTGTAAGGTTTAACATAAGCACAAATAATAGCAGCACTAACGATGCTCCCCAAATCAATTCTTGCAGATTGGGGTCATTAAAGAATTCCCAAATCAACAGTGGCACTGCCGATATTGGTTTATCTATCGACCATCTAACCAACGAACACCCTAATGCGGTGAACATCAACGGAGCTGTCTCGCCTATCACTCGCGAAATTGCCAACAATACTCCCGTAAATATTCCTCCAAATGCCGCAGGCAATTGCACCCTCATCATTACTCGAGCACGATTTCCTCCAAGAGCTAATCCTGCCTCTTTCAACGAGGTTGGTACTATTTTCAATGTCTCCTCGGTCGAACGGATAATCAATGGTAGCATCATGATACATAGTGCCACACTACCCGCAATTGCTGAATATCCTTTCATTGGCACAACTACCCATATATAGGTGATAATACCTATTATCACCGATGGCGTACCTTGCAACAGGTCAGTAAGATAACTAACCACTTGTGCGAATCTATTTTTACTATTTTCAGCCAAAAACGCACCGCACATAATGCCCACTGGCACTGCAACTACAGCTGCCATACCGAGCATAATCAGCGTGCCTACAATACCATTAGCTATACCACCTGGTATCGGCTCGCCTGCCTCTATTGCCTTCATTGCTCTATATGCCGTAGGGGTTGGCTCAGTGAAAAACGACCATGTCAACTGGTCATAACCTCGCAAAAACACCTCTCCCAATATTGCCAAAAGTGGAACTGCCGTCAATGCAGCCAACAAGCAAATCGACCAGAATGCTATCTTATCTTTTACTAAACGTCTTTTTATCATAACATTATACTATTCTTGCTCGTTTTATCATTATTTTACCTACCATATTTATCACCGCTGTTATCAAAAAGAGTATCAACCCTATAGCTATCAACGACGATAGTCGCAAACCATCTGCCTCTCCAAATTGATTTGCTATAATCGATGCCATCGAGTTTCCTGTCGAGGTTATCGAATCGGGTATGTTATTGGTATTTCCTATCAACATTGTCACGGTCATTGTTTCACCCAATGCACGACCTATTGCCAAAACATACGACGAAAATATCCCCGATCCTGCTACTGGAAATACCACATTACGAATAACCTCAAATCTCGTTGCACCTAAACTATATGCACCCTCTTTCAAATCCGATGGCACCATTTTTATAAATTCCGCGCTCAACGAAGCGGCGTATGGTATAATCATTATTGCCAATACCAACGAAGCAGTGAGTACCCCCGACCCTTGTGGCGATATATTCAATGCCATAATCACTGGTCGCAAACTATAGAATCCCCATAATCCATATATTATGGATGGAATACCTGCTAATAAATCGACTACCGCACTCAACACCGAGGCCACTTTCGTTCCCTTGAAATACTCTCCTACAAACAATGCCACTGGCAACGAAAACGGAATACAAAACACAAGTGCCAACATGGTGGTCATCAGCGTACCTGTTATAAACGGCAATGCACCATACTGTTCTGCGCCTTCTGTATAACTCCATTCCGACGAGGTTAAAAACCGAAAAAATCCAAAATGCTCAAATGCATCGTATGCATCGGTAACGAGGGCATAAATCACGCCCCCACACACTATCGGCACGACCAATGCTGATGCAAACAATATTACTCTATATATTTTATCACTCATAATTTAAATATTTAGTAATCAATTACTATACCCGTATTCTCCCCCTATTTTAGGGGGAGTACCCAAAGGGGGAGGGGGTATATATCGCGACATGCTACTAAATTAGTCTTTACTATTCCAAAATTATCTCTCCGTCGTATGTCACCGACTTCAAATTCATCATACTCAACTCTTTCGCCTTCTCTGGCAGTGGAGCATAATGCACCTCTGTCGCCAATGCTTGCACCTCATCCGAAAGCACATATTTCAACAAATCGAGTGTCGCCTCTGCTTGCTCTTTAGTGCGATTCGAATAATTTTGCTCTTTATAGATAACCATCCATGTGAATGTTGCTATCGGGTAAGCTCCTGCTGCATCCGAATTCGTAATCGAACAACGTGTATCTGCTGGTAGCTCTCCCGATGCTGCTGCCGAAATACTTTCTGATGTCGGTTTCACAAATTCGCCCTGCTTGTTCTCTATACTTGCGTATGCTATCTTCTGGGCAAAAGCATATTCCGAACCAACATACCCAATCGCGTTCTTTGTCTGTTTAATCACGCCTGCTACACCTGGATTACCTTTTGCTGCCTGACCTACAGCGAAATCCACCGATTTTCCTCTACCATATTTCTCTGCCCACATCTTGCTCGCTTTTGTTAAATAATCTGTGAATACGAATGTTGTTCCCGAACCGTCCGAGCGAAACACTGGCATAATCATCTCTGCAGGCAATTCAACTCCAGGATTCAATGCTACCAAGCGCTCATCATTCCACATCGTAATTTCGCCTGCAAAAATCTGAGCTATCACCTCACCCGAAAGTTTCAAATCTTCCACTCCCTCAAGATTATAAGCCAATACCACAGCTCCCATACACGTAGGCACATGCACTACATCTGCCATCTCACTCATCTCTTTCTCCGATAAAAATGCATCGCTACCAGCAAAATCCACAATTTTATCTCTTAAATTGCGCACTCCTCCGCCCGAACCAATACCTCCATAAGCAACTACATCGCCATTCACTTCGGCAAACTTCTCAAATACTACATTATAAAACGGTAGTGGAAATGTCGCACCCGCACCCGACAACTCCTGTGCCTCACGACCACCATTTTTCTCACTACTTCCACACGATGCCATCGCCATCATCACAGCCGAAATAACACCCATAACACGCATAACTAAATATGCACTACTTTTTTTAATCTCTTTTTTCATAATAATTTTCTTTTTTATTCTTAAAACTAATCTATTTTATATCTCAATTACCATACACTTACCTCTCCATACCTATAATATACTATAAATATATAATAAATATACTATAAATATATGATAAATATACTATAAACATACTATAAAGCAACCTTCAGAATACTTATAAACCCAAATAACAACTTACGTATGCCATATACTTATTCTCTCCTTCCTTCGGTATGGTCATCCTAAAGTTAGGTGCCACTTTCACATACTTACCCAATTTCACCTGTGCCCCTGCTATCACAGCATGTTCATCTTTATCTACATTCCAACCATTATTCGATGTCAACATATCCCAACGGGCATATACATCTACTATTTTATGCGCTTTAACTGAGCCATACACTGAGCATCCCAACTGATTTCTATTTGTTACATTGCCCGAATTCTGCATCATAGCAAACTCTCCGCCTAACGCAAACCTTTTGTTCTTATACCCCACAAATGCTGCATAGTTATACACATCCATTTTTTCTTCTTCCGTAGCATCATTCAATCCGCCATATAGTCTAACCGACAATCCTTCAACTGGCACAAATGTCAATCCCAATCCATATTGGAAACCTAAATCTCCTTGCACTTTTTTATACCCCTCGCCGTTGGTCATAATCGCATCTACCGACACCCAATCTGCAAATTTATATGCCACCATCAAACCCAAATCTGCGCTGCTACCAAATTTATATTGGTCTTGAAACGACTTATAAATATAGCGGTAACCCCAAAACTTCTCTTGCATATTGAATTGCGTGGTCGAAATCATACCTCCTGCCAATGTCAATCCTTTATGTTTCCAACTCACCTGCGCATTCTTGATATAAGCCACATAGTGATAGTCATCCACCTCACTTGGTTTTCCAATATCCATCACTGCTTTCAATTCCAATCCTTTTCCCAACGAATACTGATACCCCAAATACGTTCTATCCAACTGAAACCCGCATTTCGATACGCCATTCTGCATCGCCATGTTGTAATTAGCAAATACCGAAACAATCGCCTTTCCTTTTGGCTCTACTTTCACACCCACATTCTCCTTCACATCACTCTTCTTTGTAGCAACTGAATCCATAGACATAACATTTACCGACATAGCAGTCATAAACACTGCTAAAATAAATTTCATCTTTTTCATAATTTAAATACTAATAAAATTAACAAATCCAATAGTAAATTCCGAGCTCTAAAAATTACCATCTCTTTTCGAGTGCAAAATTACCCCTAAAATATTACAACACTATTACAAAATAATTAAGAGAAATTAAAAAAAATATTACAAAACGATTACAAGACTCTATAAAATCAAACCTTATAAACAAAAAAAGCCGTATAACCTAAGTTATACGACTTCACTTTTTTTATTAGACAATCTCATCCAATAAACAAATATCACAATTGTTTTATCTCACGTTGCAATAATTCTAAGAAATAGCCTCCATCTCCACCATCCATTTGAACATGATGAAACTGAAATGAAATTGGCAATTTCACTCCCAATAACCCTTTACGATATTTACCCCACATCACCATAGGATTACAAAACTTATCTGTATATTGATTCACTATACAATCCAATTCAGTCTGAATCATAGCAGACGTACCCACAATCATATAATCCTCTAAAAACAAACTCTTACTCTCCTCAGCTGTTTTTCTTGTCAAAACATTATAATCCTCAATAAATTGTCTCATATCCCCTTTAAATGGAATATCACACGAATTAATTCCCCCTTTACGATTCTTAACAATTACATTTATAGCCAAACAATCATACTTAAATAATTTACCTTGTTCTGGTAATAAATAAAATAACTCCATTTGTGATGCAGCCTTAACGATACACCAACAAAGCAAAGCATTAAAGCCCACGCTTAATTTCTTACTAACTTTCACGACTTTAGTTACATCAAACGTCTTTGTCAATGTAACCATAGGCATAGGCGATGACATCCAAAGTTCAAAAGCCTCACCTCTCAAAGTATCCTGCGGATTAATTTCAATTTTCATATTATAATATTATTTGTTTTGTAAAAAATAGCGGCTATAGAAATAATAGCTGCTATAGGAGACTATAGAAACTATAGTTGCTATAGATGCTATAGTCACTATAGATGCTATAAGAGCTATAGGAGCTAACCATATTCTTTTAATATCAGCCATTATATATTCTCTGCTGATATATCCCCCCTAAAAAAACAATTTTTGAGGATATATACAAAAAAAGAGAGTCTATTCTTTCGAATAAACTCTCTCTAAAAACGGCGGCGACCTACTCTCCCACGATGCAACGCAGTACCATCGGCGCGAGTGGGCTTAACTTCTCTGTTCGGAATGGGAAGAGGTGGAACCCCACTGCT
>JAZQRP010000044.1:0-32054 GCA_045629685.1 Candidatus Aphodosoma sp.
CAAACGTTTTTTCACCGAGTCTTTCGCCATCATATAGTTCACAGTAATCAATTTACCCACGTTACGTGCAAAATCCAAAAACGTAAACTCTTTCATCCAATCATAGTTATTCACCAATTCAGCAGCATTTTCTGCATCTGAATGGAAATCCAAGAATTTCTCCAATTGTGCTTTAATCGCCTCTTGATTATGACGCAATGTAGCCTCATCCAACAAGTTACGCTCAGCCGATTTGCCCGATGGGTCGCCAATCATACCCGTAGCACCACCCACGAGTGCAATAGGTTTGTGACCACAACGTTGAAAATGGCGCAACATCATCACACCACACAAGTGTCCAATATGCAACGAGTCTGCCGTAGGGTCAATACCCAAATACGCAGTTGTCATCTCTTTATTCAATTGTTCTTCAGTACCAGGCATCATGTCTTGCACCATACCTCTCCATGTAAGTTCTTCTACAAAGTTCATTTTATTATTCATTTTTAGATATTATTATTCAAAATATATAACTTGCAAAATTACAAAAAAAATCCCAAATATACAACACCTACACAAAAATTCCACCTAATCAATCAAAAAACACATATCAAACACCCCACTCCCTACTCCCTACTCCCTATCTACAACATACCATAAATATAGGATAAATATACTATAAATATAGTATAAATATACTATAAAGCAAAGAAGAGAGGTCCCCAAGGGGGACACACGGAGTAGTAACCGCAGCGTGATCCCTGAGCTCGCCGAAGGGTTACCTGCGGACATAACCACATCCACCCCTCCCCCGACCCCATCGGGGTCGCACAACCATACAAAAAAATCCCCTTCACCACTTGCACACCTCAAAACAAATCACTACCTTTGCACAAACAACCAAACAAACATCATTCCTATAGCTGCTATAGCCCCTATAGTAGCTATCAAAAAAAACAACTATAAAAACAACAATAACCATGAAAAAAACTCTACTCCTCCTTGTTGCCCTCATCACCGCAACAATCGCATTTGCCTACGATGTCCAAATCGACGGCATCTACTACAACCTCAACGACGAAACCAAAACCGCCGAGGTAACACAACTAACAGAACGGCCGGATACTTCTAATATTAGCTATTTCCAATCTAATATCTCCATACCAGAAAAAATAACTTACAACACTACAGAATATAGCGTTACTTCTATTGGAGAAGGTGCATTTTCTTATTGCAAATCTCTAACATCTATCACAATCCCTAATAGCGTTACTTCTATTGGAAGTTCTGCATTTCATTATTGCTCATCTCTAACATCTATCACAATCCCTAATAGCGTTACTTCTATTGGAGAACGTGCATTTTATTATTGCTCATCTCTAACTTCTATTACAATCGGTAATAGCGTTACATATATTGGAAGTTGGGCATTTACTTATTGCTCATCTCTTACATCTATCACAATCCCTAATAGCGTTACTTCTATTGGATATGAGGCATTTTATAATTGCACATCTCTAACATCTATCACAATCGGTAATAGCGTTACTTCTATTGGAGATTATGCATTTCAATATTGCTCATCTCTAACATCTATCTCAATCCCTAATAGCGTTACTTCTATTGGAGATCTTGCATTTTCTCGTTGCTCATCTCTAACTTCTATTACAATCGGTAATAGCGTTACTTATATTGGAAACGAGGCATTTAATGGTTGCTCATCTCTAACATCTATCACAATCCCTAATAGCGTTACTTCTATTGGAGAAAGGGCATTTCAATCTTGCTCATCTCTTGATACTTTAATTTGTAATTGTAATGATAGTTTAATTTTTAACACGAAAATAGATTATAATCCATTTAAAATACCTACACTACGTTATCTAACTGCCCCTGCTGTAGTTTTTAATACTTTTAGAGAGGAAATCCAAACCGAATTCTCAAACAAACTAACTGAAGTGCATATCTCAGATGGCGCATTGGACGAAAATGGCTTCAATTTCATCAACCGCTCTAAAAAATCTCTCCATACTATTGACCTCGCTGGTGCTACTAACACTACTATCAACGATTTGGCTTTCTACAATTACTATAAATTGGAAAATCTCACTCTACCTAAAAAAGTTGAAACTATTGGCTACAAAGCTTTTGCTGAATGTGTGCACATCAAACAACTCGAAATACCTGCAACGGTAACCAATATCGAAGAGCGTGCCTTCGAAAAATGTCGTTCTATCAACACGCTTACTTTCGAAGAAGGCTCTGCACTCAAATCTATTGGCTCATGGGCTTTCTACAACAATCATGCGTTGGAGTCAGTCGAATTGCCTGAAGGCGTAAAAGAGATTAGTGATGCTGCTTTCTATGGTTGTACCTATGTGGAAGAAATCGTAATTCCAGCATCAGTTCAACGCATTGGCGACAATGGTTTTGCTCTCTGTAACCAAGTAAAACGCATGGAGGTGCGAGCCACTACCCCTCCTGCTATCGAGGCTAAAACATTCCACCAAGTGAGTCGTGATATCGAATTCATCGTTCCTGCAGAAGCCCGCAATGCTTACGCAGAAGATGAGTATTGGCGCGAATTTATTCAAGAAGCAAACAACGTTGAAAACACTATTGAGGGTATCAAAATCTACACTCAAAACGGCACTCTCCACCTCGAAGGCTTGACTGCCGACTATCAAATCTACAACATGTCAGGTCTGATGGTATATAGTGGCAATGCTACTACAATCGATTTAGCAAAAGGCATTTACATCATCCGCATCAACGACAAATCACAAAAAATAGTGCTATAAACCACTAATCCATAAAACCACAAAAGAGATACATCCCCCACCAAGATGTATCTCTTTTTTGCTATATAAATTACTCACACCACTCTATAGTAGGGACGCAGCGTGCTGCGTCCTATCAACCGCAAGGTTGAAAAATTTGATACGATTAATAAAATTTATCTGCAATAAATTATGAATTTTCAATTAAAATAGTTATCTTTGCAAATTGAATATGATACAAAAATATCCTTCGCAACTACTTGAAAATGCAGTAAATGCATTTGCTTCACTGCCTGGCATCGGACGCAAATCTGCTCTCCGTATGGCTTTGCACATACTACGCCAAGGTCCAGCCAATGCAAGCAAATTCATCTCTGCTATCAGCGAAATGAGCGAAAACATTCAATATTGCGAAGAGTGTCATAACATTTCAGACAAGCCAGTGTGCGAAATATGTTCCGACCCTAAACGCGACCTATCAACTATCTGCGTTGTCGAATCAATCAAAGAGGTTATGCTCATTGAGAATACTGCTCAATATCACGGAGTTTATCATGTGCTCGGAGGCGTAATATCACCAATGAATGGCATATCACCTAACGACCTCGAAATTGCATCTCTTGTCGAGCGTGTAGAAAAAAATAACATAAAAGAGGTAATCCTCGCCCTCAGTCCAAACATGGAAGGCGACACCACATGCTTCTATATCTACCGCAAATTAGCACACCTACCCGTAACGGTAACAACCATAGCACGTGGCGTAGCCGTAGGCGACGACCTCGAATATGCCGACGAAATAACCCTCGGCCGCTCAATCCTCAACAGAATAACATACAATAAGAGTTAAAAGTTGAAAGCTGAAAATTCTTAATTCTTAATTCTTAATTATTAATTCTTAATTATTAATTCTTAACTAAATATGCAACACCCAAAACACATCCTAACAATCACATACTACCTATCATTGTTATGCACAATCCTCGCTGCCATGATAGGTTATCACCTCACATACCATAAAGGCATATATTTCAATGCTGATAGTCAAATATCTATAAACTACTACACTGCAGTGCTTTGGTATGTAATTATCACATTCCCTCTCTCGCTTAAACTCTTTAGTATAGCAGTCAAGCGCCTAAAACAAATACCCGACGATGGTTCACGCGAACACTATTACAAAATATATGGCGTGCTACGCCTAATCGTAATAACAATCGGACTAATTGCAGCTATTTTGGGTATTTACATATTCCAAGTGAAACACCTATTCTGGGTAGCAGGCATCTGTATGATAGGCATAATACTCTGTAAACCTACAGAAAAGCGCATCAATGCCGACCTTACACCCCTCACCCCAACCGAAACTGAAACTGAAAAAAATGAAGATTAATTACTATTTACTAACTACTAAATACTAATTGTTATGGTTATCGCAGTAGATTTTGATGGCACAATAGTAGAACATGCCTACCCTGCCATCGGTAAACCAATTCCATTCGCTATTGATGTACTAAAACGACTACAAAACGAGTGTCATCACCAACTAATCCTTTGGACTGTGCGCGAAGGCGAACTCCTCGACGATGCTGTGAACTATTGTCGCGAAAGAGGATTAGAATTTTATGCCATAAACAAAAATTATCCCGAAGAAGTTTGGGACAACACAACACCACGCAAACTAACTGCAGATATGTGGATTGACGACCGTAACCTCGGCGGACTACCTGATTGGGGCATAATATATCGCATGGTGAAATACAACGAGTCTTCAGCCGAAGCAGCCAGCTATATCAGCAACCAAAACCAAGAACCTAAAAAGAAAGGGCTATTCTCTTTCCTCAAAAAATAAAAATATAATAAATTGAATCTCGCTACTAAAACTCTGACAATATGATTCAACGCATTCAAACCCTCTATTTGCTCATAGTCGTATTTGCTATGAGCCTCACACTCTCGCTCCCTTCAATGAGAGCAATCTCACCCGAAGGCATCGACTTTGCATTCTCTAATCTACGCGGATTATTCGTTGCTGAACAGGGAGGCTTCAATATCACAGGTGTAACTATGTGGTTGTTATTCACTAATATAATAATCCTTATCATTGCGCTACTCACCATTTTCACCTACAAATGGCGCGTTATTCAAATGCGTCTTTCATCATTCAACATGGTGCTATTAATTGGTTATTACGCAATCTTCTTCTTCACTCGCTACGTCGTATTCCAACAAAACCCAATGACAAACACAACATTCGCTTGGCCAATCATTTTACCTCTAATCAGTGCAATACTCACCTACCTTGCACTCCGAGCAATAGCCAAAGACGAAGCCCTCGTACGCTCACTCGACCGACTACGATAATACAACTATAATATTTACATCAAGCATAAATACACAAAAAAAACATTCTGCCAAGAAATCAGCAGAATGTTTTTTTATATCAAATATCTGTTCATTTATCTCTCATATGCCCCTAAATCAGGCTTTCCATCTCCATTTCGCTCTTCACCATCAAGGTCAAAAGGATAAAACATCGACACATTCATTGATCCACAATCACATGCACATGACAACGAATCTAAGCGAAAATTAAAATAACCAGTCTCTGTAATATCATTTATCGAAGTATTAACAAACACAGTGTCAATGCCATTACGCTCATTTTGCGACCTTGCCCAACGACACTCTACAAATCTATCACTCTCCACCATTTTGCCCTTAATCAACGTATGCGACAACAAAACATTATAGTCGCTCTCCGACGTAGTATCTTGGCCTAATTCCAACTCCTCGCTATTTCCACCAAATATAATACTATTCTCAATCACAGCACTAGTTATAGGAAACATCAAACTTACACCATTTTGTACAACATAATTCAATATCCTCACTGACGCATTCTTACGCGCTCCATAACGATAATAATTAGCAACCGTAGTATGTGCCATACGCAACGAACCTCCTAACTGAGCAATACACGACTCTCCACAATTACTTATCTCCGAGTTCTCAATCACCAAACTACCCTGCTGCGAATATACTCCGTATGCACCAGAATTATGCACAACCGAATTGCGCAACTCCAATACAGGTTCACTCCTATTTGCCCCAATAAGCAATATACCCGCACTTGCACCACGCACATGTGTATTTTCAACAACATTATGCGATTGAGGATTTTGCAAATAAATACCACCCCACTGATTAGGCATTTGCTCATAAGGCGTTTGATCTACATCATTGATACAATCAAACCTGTCACCCCTAATAACCACAGGATGTTCAAAAGTACCTCGACACTCCAATTCGCCATCCACAATAATATTTGCTCCTGCATGCATATAGAGTTTTGCACCTTCCGTAATCGTTAATTTAGCTCCCTCTGCAACATAAATATGGTTAAACACCAACATAGGACGAAGCGAATCTAAGATAACATTCGAAGTATATACCTTACTATTCAATACTAACGCATCACTAGCCACTGCCATCAATTTCACATCCTTAACCCTATTGTTACACTCAAACAAAAGCGAATCAAACAACACAATATGCGATTCTCCATCAGTCATAGGAGGAGTCATCTCTACAAAAACAAACAATGAATCACGACCTTTAATCGTAATATTCTCCAACACCTCTCCTCGCCCTGCAATTTTACCATCGACATTAAATCTAAAATACGAATTAGCACCCCCTCCCATACGGATAGAAGCAATGTTCAATGCACTCTTATTCTCATTATAAATCATAAGACGCCCCGTTGCCGATTGTTGCTCAGCAAACAACGTATCCATCAACAGCGTATCACACGAGAATGTAAGTTCAAGTGACTCATCATAACTCACTTTCTCCTCTACACAACTTGACAAACAAACCACCGCAACAACCAATATTAAAAATATTACTCTTTTCATATACATCTATTTTCTACATTTTAACACGCTTATCTCCCAAACATGAAACCAACAAAAAATCTCGGTCCCGCAGCATAATCATCCGCCCAATTAGTAACATTAAGCATATAATCCACCTTAGCTACTACACTAATACGTTTAGTAAGCGAATACTCCATTCCAACAAATGGCACAATAGCTAAAAATGGATAATGACGATACAAAACATACTGATTTTCCACTACATAATCATTCTCTACACTGCTGTTGACAGCCTCCTTATCTATCATCGATATATGTGTGTAAGAACCACCTCCAATTACACCACCCGTAAATATCGTAAACCTCTTCTTAATATGCCAATGAGAATCCAACAAAAGACCACCCCAACCGATTTTAGCCGAACTACCCTGAGGTTTATATTTCAAAGTTGATACATAACCCTCAATACCAACACGCAAATACTTACCAAAGCCAACACGCAACGCACCCCCAAGCCCCATACTCGCACCACTCAACCTATCATAATTACCCAAAGGTAAACCATTAGTATCATGAAATTGAAAATTACGACTCTCAACATACCCAACATTAAACATCATACCCCCTTGATAACCACTATACGCTATCGAACAACGTCTTTTTACCTGCATCGTATCCACTTCTGTAGCACAAACCCCAAATAAAGAAGCAAAAACAAATAAAATAACACAAAATAATCTGTTCATAAACAAAAATATATTTCAAACAATTTTAACATGCAAAGTTACGAAATAATTCATAATTCACAATTAATAATTCAATATTTTTGCTCCATTCATAAAAAACTACAATAAATAAAAAATATAGATGGATTTTTAACTTTATAACTTGAATAATTCACAAAAAAATCGTAACTTTGTACGATTAAACCATATTCAAAAATACCAATAGTACCAACTACTAATTTAAAACTAATAACTAAATAAAATGCTCCACTCTATGACTGGCTACGGCAAAGCCTCTTGTGAATACAACAACAAGAAAATTGTCATCGAAATCAAATCTCTTAACTCAAAACAATTAGATGTATCAACACGTATCGCTGCTCTTTATCGCGAAAAAGACATAGAACTACGCAATGCTATTGCTTCTCGCCTTGAACGTGGTAAAATAGACCTTTCGCTATACATCGAAGATGCTAGTTCAACTGCAGCAACTCGCATTAATCAAGCTATTGTAGAAAACTACAAACAACAAATCACCGACACTTGCACGTCCCTCGGTATGCCTATGCCTGACAACATGATGGAAATCATCCTACGAATGCCTGAAACTCTCAAAACTGAAGTATCTGTACTCGACGAAAACGAATGGAACGTAATTCTTGACCTCCTCGACCAAGCTTTTGCTCAAATCGAAGCATTCCGTATCCAAGAGGGACAATCGCTCTACAACATGTTCGTCAGCAAAATCAACACAATTGGCACACTACTTGCAGAGGTAGAACCATACGAAGGCGAACGTCTTACTAAAATCAAAGCACGTATCGAAGAGGGCCTTAAAACTCTCGAAGACAAAATCTCAGTTGACCGCAATCGTCTTGAACAAGAAATGATATTTTATATTGAGAAGTTAGATATAAACGAAGAAAAAGTACGCCTTCGCAACCATCTCAACTACTTCATTGAAACTATGGACAAAGAACATGCACCAGGCAAAAAGCTTGGTTTCATTGCACAAGAAATGGGACGCGAAATCAATACTCTCGGTTCTAAATCTAACCATAGCGAAATGCAAATCATCGTCGTTAAAATGAAAGACGAACTCGAACAAATCAAAGAACAAGTACTAAATGTTTTATAAAATAGATTAAATATCAACATAAGTACATACTTTTACGTTTGTTGATTAACAAATTATTGTTGGTACTTTATTTTTTATCAAGACAATATCTTTTTTAAGTACAAACCCTAAATCACAAACAAAAAATAATTACTAATTAATCCCAAGGCATGTACTTAAAAAATAATGTCAACCAACAAAAACACTCCAAAAAACAACAAACCAAATCATTCAATAAAATAAAGTATGTACTTCTGTTAAAAGAAAAAAAATATATATATGATCCTACCAATTTACCTACTCGGACAACCTGTCCTCCGCAAAGAGACTGAAGAAATCACAGCCGACTACCCTAACCTTGCTGAGCTTCTCGACAATATGTTCCAAACTATGTACAATTCAGATGGTGTTGGTCTAGCAGCTCCACAAATCGGACTCAACATTCGCCTATTCGTCATCGATGCAAGTCCAATGAAAGAAGATTTCCCTGAAATTGACTCAACAAAACGAGTATTCATCAACCCAGAAATAATAGAAACAAGCGAGGAGACTATTGCTTACGAAGAGGGTTGCTTAAGTGTACCAGGCATTCACGAAAAAGTTACTCGCCCTACTTCAATCACTATCAACTACTTCGACGAAAACTTTGTAGAACACACCGACACTTACAATGGTTTCTTTGCTCGCATCGTACAACACGAATATGACCACCTCGAGGGCCATGTATTCACCGACCGCGTATCACCTATGCGTCGTCAAATGATTGGTGGCAAACTCCAAAACATCCAAAAAGGCAAAGTACGCTGCTCATACAAAACCAAATAGTATATTTTTTCTCAACATAAGTACATATTTTATTTATTGGTTTACAATCTATAATATGTATTCTAAAATTTATCGGGATAACCGCTTTTTCAAGTACAAAGAAAATTATGTACTTTATATTAAAAAAGAATTATGTACTTCTGTTAAAATATAAATAAACCACAAAATCTTATTCTAATTCTCCCCCTATGTTAGGGGGAGTGCCCAACGGGCGAGGGGGTATGTCAATTCTCGCTACTAAAAATCTTATTATTACTATGAAAACCAAAGCTATCGTTCCAATCCTAATTGGAACATTCATGGGTGTACTATGCCCTACAGCCGATGCCTGCACCGGCATTACCCTCACAAGTGCCGATGGCACTACTATCGTAGCTCGCACCATCGAATGGGGAGGTACTAACCTCAACAGCATGTATGTGGTCGTACCACGCGGACACACCGCTCAATCCTATACCCCTACGGGCACTAACGGCATGATGTTTACTGCTCGATATGGCTATATAGGTTTCGCTGTTGAACAACAAGAGTTCATAACCGAAGGTCTCAACGAACACGGCCTTTCTGCTGGACTATTCTATTTTCCTCATTTCGGAGAGTATGTTCCCTACAACCCCGACCATAAAAGTCGCACCATCTCCGATTTCCAACTTGTATCATACATCTTAGGCGAATGCGCTACTATTGAAGAGGTAAAAGAGGCTATCGCAAACATCGACATCGTCAATATTGACCCTCGTTCATCTACAGTGCATTGGCGTTTTATCGACTCTACAGGACATCAAGTTGTAATGGAAATTGTTGACAGACAAGTGCATTTCTACGAAAACGAACTCGGTGTATTCACCAATTCGCCAGGTTTCGAATGGCAAATGACCAATCTCAACAACTATGTCAATCTCTACCCAGGTTCTGCCCCATCGCAAAACTTGCATGGCATGCGCCTTGCTCCATTCAGCTATGGTAGCGGTATGCTCGGACTTCCAGGCGACTTCACACCACCTTCTCGTTTTGTGCGTGCAGCATTCTTCCAAAGCACTGCCCCACAACAACCCACAGCCGAAGCCACAGTGCGCCAATGTTTCCAAATCCTCAATGCATTTGATATACCAATTGGTGTGGAATTTGGATTAGACGAAGTGCCTGTCGATGACATGCTCTCAGCTACCCAATGGACCTCAGCCACCGACATGAAGCATCGCAAAATCTACTTCCGCACAATGTACAACCCCACCATCCGTTGCATCGACCTAAACACAATAGATTTCCAAAAAGCGAAATACCATGCCGAGCATTTCGACACACAAAAAGAACAACGCATCGTAGAATTAAGAACCGAAGGTCTTTGAACCTTTGGCGATAAAATTAATAATTAATAATTTAAAAAACATCGGAACATACCTCATGTTCCGATGCTTTTTTTATAACTAATCAAAAAGATTTTCTGGCACAGCCTCTTTCTTCACCACCTTCTTATCTTTATCTAACAAATAAATTGCTGGCATCGCTCTCAATACATATAATCCCAACGGCTGTATCTTACTAACAGCTCTGCCCACCAACCAATTAGTTGGCATTTTCGCCAAATGTTGTTCCCATAGTGCTCTATTCTCACCGGCATACACAGCCAATACCTTCATCCGTCCGCTCATTATTTTCGAATTCAGTGCTCTATTATATCTCAATTTTTCTATAATTTCGGCGCAGTTATCACAATCTGGATCATAAAATATCAACAGTGTCTCCTCTGCTTTGAATTCATGCAACGACCCCGTTTTGCCATCTCTATCCATATATATAAAATCGGTAGCCACGCTGCCCACTCTGTTCTTCATCAACGCCTTATGTTGATATTCGAATCTAGCTTTTTCTACTTTGCTCAACACCGTAGTTTTCAACACCTGATTCAAAAACATAATGTACATCTCGTCACTCACCATTGGAGAATTAGGTTCAAAAAGATATTTTTCAGCTATATTCACCAGTTTTTTGTATACCACTACATTCACTTCTGCGCGTTTCATCATCGTCTCAACCGATTTTTCAGCAGTCTGAGCATCCACTATTGTCAACACCGACAAATAGTTCACAAACCCCTGTTCCATAAAATCCTCATTCATCACTAGCTTCATATCCTTAAAATCCACATTATCCCAATAATGCATCAACAAATAAGTTGCTCGTTGCTGAGGTTCGGTCATCATAGTCGGTATCTGCGGATACGGAAACTTCACACCCTCTTGCGCCTTTGCACCACACACACCCATAGCCATGCTCAACACCATCAAAAAATATTTTACAAAAAAAACAAATCGATTCATATAATAAATTAAAAATAATTAGTAATTAGTAACTCCACACTAGTAACTAGTAACTAAACACAAAGTTACTACATTTTTCTCAATATACAAAATTTTTACGAATATACACCCACAATGTATATTCACTCACAAAGTAGGGACACGGCATGCCGTGTCCTAAACGAGCGGAGCGAGTAAAAAAACATTAAAATCATTTTTCGGTCTGACGACCGACATCCACAAATCAAATGACTTCCAAACTTTGCAACTTCGAAAGTTCGAAAAATCGTTTTGCGCATTTCACCCAAGTCCCATAGGAACGCATATCACTCTTACGGAGCTTATTTTATTTCATCCCAAAAGTCCCGGAGGGACGATATATCACAGGCAGGGGTGTCAACCCCTGATAATGCATTACCCCACATCTGAACCCCAGCGGGGTGACAGATAATATATGATTGCATATTAGGAGTTATTTTTCTGTCGCACCTACGGAGCTTATTTTACATATAATACCTCATCAGGGGTTTACACCCCTGCCTATATTTTGTCACCTCTACGAGGTTTTATTTTTATCTAACTATAATAAAAAGACTTCGGCTTGGATATGTATCCAAGCCGAAAGTTTTTATTAATAATATTGTCGTGTAAAATTAATATTTTCACTACCATCAGCTAATGCTTCTGCTGTTGTTTCAGCTACATAAGTTGTTTTACCACTAGTGTAACTAAATTGTATTTCTGTACCTCTTTCTAAACCATTAACCGTAACCGTTTTTCCATTTCCCCAATTCTTCCATTGATCTCTAACATTAGCAACTGACATTGTTACGTTAGTATTATTACCTGGAGTACTACCCGAACCTGTCAACTTAAAATTCAATTTATTACGTGTAGGACCTGTAACTTGCTGTACATCTGAACCATTTGCAGTAATCATAACACTCGCAGGATCGCTCCAAGTTGTGGTAGTAAATGTCATGGTTACAGTATTTCCACTAACAGATGTTTTTGTAAGAGTTAAATTAGACGATGTTGTATTTATTGAATAATCAAGACTAGGCATATCTGTTTGGAATGACAACGTAACCGTTCTACCTGCACCATAATAATTGGCATTAGTCCAAGTTATATTAGAAAGTTTAGGGATCATTCTTTCTTCCATACTAAATACTAAATTCGCTGTACCATCATTCAAATCGCCTGCTGTAGCCGAAGCTATATAGAGTTTGTTTCCGTTGATATAAGAGAAGTACAACATATCATTTTCGCTCTCTATGTCAGGCACTGTGATAGTAGTTCTATTTTTCAAGTTAGTTACAGTTACTGACGCTGAACCTTCTCCTCTAAGAGCATCATCTTCCGATTCACTGACATTCAACTGTTGATTTTCTGCCAAATCTGTACCATTATATTTAGCCGATACAGCTTGAGCATTCAACATATTACGTTCTGCTGCAAAAATCTCTTTCATCACACCTGTTGCCATGCAAGTAACCAACACTTTTCCTCGGTTGGCAAATGTAGATGTAACCAAATCAATTGTTTGCGACTGATTTGCGGTCATATTCAACTCAGCCAAAACAACTCTTGTAGGAGATTGCAATGTATTAGATTCTATCAAGTATTTACCAGCTTCGCCTGCTGTGATATTCAACTTAATAGTACGTCCAACACCGTATGTAGCAGTCTCATCATAGCTAAACGACACTTTAAAATCTACCATTGTGCCATTTATGAAATTATCACTTCCTAGGTCGAAGTATTTGTTATATGCATATACTCTCGAAGCTGATGTTGCTGTGTTTGTTACGAATTTTTTAGTAAAAACACGCACAGGAACATTTTGTCCTCCTGCCTCCAACTGACGAGTGGTCAACGTTGCATTCAAATAGTCCTCATACGAGAATGTGACCATATATTGGAACGACTTTTTACCTCTCAACGCATCATTATCAACAATCGAACCAGCAGTCTTCACCGTCATCACCTCGTTTTTATGTGGCGAAATATGCTGTACCAAATAGTCTTTCTCATTTCCCGATTGATCTGTTCCTTGTGCCTCGATAGCAAAATCGAGAGGAAACATCGCTTCAGGCAATTTATCTGGTATAAGGATGCTAACATCCACAGGCGACCCAACCACCGCTGGCACCTTCGAAGGACACTCTACCAACATCTTTTGTTGGTGCAAAAGTGTATAGTCAACCGTACGGCTAAGAATTTCTCCTGTACTCGATGTTACAATAAATGTTAGAGAAACTTCTTCTCTTGGCTTATCAAACGAATCGTCTTTTACTTTAACTGTCACTCTGCGCCAACCATCGGCACCATCATTGTCGTCAAACTCAACAGTAATAGGCGCCTCATTGCCATCTTCTGCTGTCAAATACCATCCACAATCATCACCTGATACTTTATTAGCAATATCTTCATTAGTATTATTTTTGAAACCATTGCGAGAACCAGTATCCGTGAATTTATATCTCACATACACTATATCATGCGAAATCAACACAGTATCGGTGTGGTTTACCTCAAGCGTAGCTTTACCATCAGATATTCCAGTCAAGTGGGCAATATCGAGCGAGCTAAGCGTGTTATTACCTGCAACATGTTCAATTGCATCTTTCACCGATATTTTACCAGCCGTTGCTTGAGTAATTCTAATATTATACGAAAAATTACGCAAAACATCAAAATATTCCAACACCCCAGTAGTAGGATTTTTTTTAACCAAATCGACACGATACCAATACTCCGTGCTTCCATATCTGCCTTTCAACAATACCGACACCGTTCTGTCTTTATCTCCACTGATATATCTGTTTTCGTACAAATAATACGAAGCCGTTGGTGATAACAACGTTATTGATTCGTTACAATCAGAGGCTTTTTGAATACGCTCATCATCGATATTAGGTATTGTGCCACGATAGCCTTCATTTACATCGAGTTGTTGATAACTCTTTGTTGTAAAATCGGTATTACCATCGAAATTGGCATAATCTTCCCCCTCCTCATCTGCATTTTCTGATGTGTAATATTTCACAAACTCGCCATCATTAAACGGAGCCACGGTACCATGTTTTGGCACATTGAGCACATAAAAGCCTAGAAGTTCAAAATTATCAGCCGTTTCGGTAACCGTAATTTTTGAGAAATTGCGCACCAGAGGCACTTCGGTTAAATAATTGCTGACTGTATTATCATTATTGATACCATCAGGCAATACGACACGTTGCCAATATACGTCACGATCGCGCTCAACAAACAAACTTCCAATTATATTATTCTCATGACCATAGCTAAAATCCAAATCAACACCCTCATCAACATAATTCAACAATAGGTGCATAATACGCCCTTCCAATGCTGCATGCAATTTGGCTTTGAAATAAGTAACCGTCTCTCCTCCTCCAGTAGGTGTTTCTTGTCTAAAATCGTATGCTTTAGCCCATTCAACAAGTTGCCCATTACTATCAAATACAACTAACCACAATGCAGGCGTACCAACAACATTATCGCCCATTGCACGAGTTGCAATAGTCTGAATGCCGTCGGCACACACACTCATATTGAGCACTATCTCTTCACCCTCCACGAAGGGTTCTTCTTTAGTGCATGCAAATATCAGTGGCAAGCATAGTAATATTATGAGTAGTCGTTTCATTATTCAAAACAATAAAAAAGGTTCTATTTTTTCTCCAAACAAGTGTCCATTTTCTTGCTTGCAGGTTGCTTGAAGGTATGGTTCACCATCTTGATTGTTATTGTTGCGGACACGACATGCCATGTCACTACAGAGAATCAATATTTCATAGCTGGAGCATCAGCCTTAGCAGAGCGAGGAATATCACCCCACGTAAATGTTTTTTTCTCAGCATCTGTAGTTAATACAGGTTCACTACCCCAATACCAGTCATCATATACACAACGAACAGATAGACCAGTATTAGAAGTTGTTGTATAAGTCAAAGTAACTGTACCACCATTCTCACAATGTCCAATTCCATGAGCACACCAATAATTACTTCCATCATCATAAATCTCAGGTAATTTTTTAGCACGCACTTGACTAAAAATAAATTCAAATTCAGCTTTAGTTGGCAGACGCCAACGGCCAGCAGGATAACCATCCTCTTGATAAGATGCACAACGCTTTTTCATACCCTCAATGTCTCTCGTCGGACCCTCGTCAGGATATAAAACAGCATATCCCGATGCCATACGAAATTTTGGAGCAATCATATTTTCAGTACGAGAATTTTGCATTGTCTCAGCAGATGTATAATCGACATCTGTTGGATAATAATACTTTAACTTTCTATTAGAAGTACCATCATAGAGTGCTTTAGCTGTAACCCATGCGGCACCATCTGTATTATTAGTAGTAGTATTTCTATATACGCGACGAGCATTCACAAGTTTCGTATCTATTTCAGTTGTACGAGGGTCTCCAATAACATAATCAGTACCTTCTACAGAAGTCACAGTAAAGACATACATATTAGGAGAAAAACTTGTATGATAACCTGTACATGAAGCAAATAAATCTTGATTACCCAAATTAGTATGATTATTTTGACCTGTACTATAATAACCATTCACCATTGTATAACGACTACCATTATTGTCTCCTCCATTAGTATAATCTGTATTAACTTTATAATCTCCATAAATAGCAGGATATTGAGTGATAGTTATTTTTTCTTGATATTTAGTAGATTCGGTAGTATGCTGAATAGTAAATTCAATAGTATACGGAGTAAAATCGAATGTTTTACTCATATAGTTATTATCCAATACTTTCGAATAAATAATTTTATCATCTTCTAATGTGATATATGACATTGGATTAGATATTGTTTTATTACCTCCTGTTTTTATATCTGCTTGCGTTATTTTTGCACCCACTATCACGCACTCGTGTGACGACCAATAAGGTATTTCGATCTTATCGACGTTGTTCAATACATACGAAGTATCTTCCACCATCAGATAGCGGAAGTCTGTTATAATAGCATTTATCTCATCGTTATTCCAATCGAGACAGTCGAATATGACATAACTTGGTTCTACCACTACAGCTTGATCGGGATCTAAAGTACCAAGCATGGAGATTTGCACACTAATTTTGTAGTGAATATTACGCTCCAATTTGTCTTTATCGGGGTTGATCGGCACTTTGTAGTGGTATGGTTTGAATATATCCTCATCGACTGCTTTCCAAGGCACAACAAGCGAAATGTAGGCATCCTTTTCCTCAGTCTCACTCCAATCCGATGGATATGAATAAAAAGGCATAGAGAGTGTGCACGGAGCATGACCATCGGTTGGCTGCATAGAAATTTCTTCTGTATCAAAATAGATAGACGTTGTATCGGTAAGGGGAACAACATCTGGTGCAATAGTAGATTTTTGCACTCCATTATCAAATATAATACGTATCCCCTCATAATTAGGAGTATATTTTTTTCCATTAATCTCAACCTCATCCTTAGTATCATCTAAACCAAATCCACGAATACTGAATGATATTTTTGCTGCTGTACGACGAAGCACTACATTACCTTCAAGAGTTTTTGAACCATTAGGATTAACCGTGAGTGTAACAACATCATTACCTTCGGAATCCATCACAAATGAAGATTGATGTGTGTTATAGTTCTGAAAATTAGACTCAATAGTCAAAGATTTAAGTTGATTGATAGTAGGCAAGCTAGTAGGAAGTGAAGAAAGTATATTAGAAGAACAATTGGCAATAACATAAATAAAACACCTAGTTGAATTGCCAAAAATACGTGCTATCTCCTCCTCTTCAAACGAAATATATGTAGTATATTGTTCTATTGCATTGATAGAGCCAATTCTGCGATGAGCTAGAGAAGGTGCAGTGAAATCTGCAGTAGTTGCATTAGGACTAGCGGCATAGAAGTAACAATCGAGAGAGACAATTTTGTTTTCATTAAGAGCGTCAACATCAGCATCGGCACGAGTGATATCGCTACACGAGAGCGTGAGCGCAAGAGTATTGTTGCCGAGTTCGAACTCGCCACCCCTATCACACGCCAACAATAGCGACATTGCAAGAATAGATAATAGATATATAATATAATTTTTCATAAAAATCGTAATAATATTTTATGGTGTTTGCACAATTTCAAACTCCGAATTTGCATCTTTATGCAACATACTTGATACGCGAATAGTACGACTATCAGGCAAGACAACCAAAATTCTCAGATATGCCTCGTTATTTTCCACTTCAGCAAAGCCAGTAGTACCAACAACTAATTCAACCAACTCTCCGATGTTACCAGTAGCATAAGAGCCATCGGCACTAATATTTGCATTGAGTCCTTGAGTGAACTTAAAGGCATTTTGTTTACCTTTGATAGTTACGAACTCGGCACGCCACGAAGCGCCAAGAGGAGTTTCGAGGCCAAAAGTGAATTTTGCAGTTGGGACAGATGGAGTCAAATAGACACGATTGCCACTCACAGTTCCAGTTTCCCAACTAATATAACCATTAGTTGGAACAGTAGGCACATCGGAATATACCCACTCTTCTAAATCCTCCTCCCAATCGAGTACATTACAATCAAGGTCGAGCCCAGCACCGGTATTCACTGCAGTGATTGTGTATTGATAATAGTAGTTGCGAACTATATTAAATGTAGTAGATGTTGCCGAACCACCAACATAATTAGCAAATTTAATAGCATTGGCAAATTGAAAAATTTCATCTCCTTTTTTCACACGAATAGTAATATCCGCGCCATCGGTTTCCATCTCTGGCAAATAAATCACATTTTCAAAATCAGAACTTTTTGTAAAATATTGAGATGTATTTGAAACAGATAAAGGGTTATAACAACCATTATGACTGAGAGAGATAGTGTTACCAACACTATTCCACCCCGCAGGGAAGCAATAACCAATATCAGCATGTTTGTTGATAAAAGCATCCTCAATTTTAAAGCCCTCATCAATTAAAGATTGACTTAACTTAATCTCAACTTTAGCAGCAGAACGGAGCAAATATATTGTACCAAGATCTTGATGTGATTGAAGATTGAGATTTACAGTTGTTACACCCCACATAGGAATAAATCCATTAGGCATTTTTAGATTGTCAAACGAGAATGTAGCAGTGCTAAAATAATCAGGATCACCTGGTAAAGTTGAATTTGCTACAATTATAACTTTACAATCCTGATTTTTTACTTGGTTATATATATCTGATGTTAATTCTATTTGGCCCAAAAATCTATAACTTGTTTCACTGAGTTCAAAATAAGTTTTATTTGTAATTTCACAGATGTAACTACCATCTATACCATAAATAAAAGCACGAAGTGAATTAATTTTGATACGAGTATCATAATCGTTACCAACAAATGCTTCATAATCGTTTCCATCATTATTATCAAGATTATCATCCCAATCGTATCCAGCACGAGTCAGATTCTCTTGTGTAGAAAAGGAGAATGAGACCATAACCTCTTCGTCAAAGGGATGATCTTTCTCTCCACACGATGATAACACCGCTATGAAGAAAAATGATAATAGTATGTAAAACAATTTAGATTTCATTAGGTAGGTTTAGGTTCTTTCTGCAATAACTTTAGTTAAGCGATCCTGCATCGTTAAGAACAAGATGCCATGAATTGATGATGACTGTTGCACTAACCCAATTGCCAAGTTCATCAAGAAAGAATGTCAAAGCAAATTTATCTTCTCGGTCGAGGAAATCTTGGTCGGTCATCGAGCCATTATAATGTCCTTTAATCATCAATGCATAATCTTTCAAAGGAATAGAGAGAACTGTTTTTTTAGTATCTACATTATATATATGTAATATAGGATTATTTTCGACATAAAGGCGACCTATGGTCATTTCGGCAATAGCAGCTGTAGCTTTATCGGCGCGAGTAGCAAGTGGTGCATGATATTTGATGTCGGTTTCGGTGCTAACGCCACCATCCACAGCTGCCACATACCATGGGTGGTATGTAAGCGAATCAACGCCATTTAATGTATTGTCATACTTCATCGAACCATTGTTATCGTGAATACTGATTTGGAATTGCGCAGGATCGACAGCTTCGCCCGAAAGGTGTTGCAATATTATCTGTATATTATTAGTATTTTTAGTCAAATTAAGCACATTCACTTGTTTTCCAGGCTCTTCGGTAAAGGTAACTTGTCCTTTGCCATGATACAACTGACCTAAATCTTCGGTAAGACATGCTGTATGACCCGAACCCATTATGCGATCGATAACACAATCAACCTCTTCTATTCTTGTTTTGCCAACCTCTACCTCAGGCACAATCACTTTGTTGTCAGCCACTGCACTACCACACCATGCTAACAAATCGTATGTACCTGAATCTAAATCGAGTTGCATTGTGTAGTCCTCTGCTTTCAATGCATCGCCCGACTCGGTTGCGGTGAATGCCAACAAGCCAGTCTCGGTATCGAATGCATAGAGCGAAACGTATGTAACATTACCAGCAAATGCATCGGCATAGAGTATATTTTTATCATACTGAAACTTGACATGGTATGTATAAGAACAATCGCCTTCGTAGTCGAAAATCGTACTACACGAAGTAAACGCAAAACCTACTGTTATGAGTGTCATAACAGCAATGGTCAACTTATGTATCTGCTTCGAAATGTTCATTTTTATGTTATTGTAGTTTTTTGGGGTGTCTTATATATATGGTGTTCGCAAACTGATGTTACGATTGTTGTTTTCTGATTTTTTTTGTCTCTCACGGAGTATTTTGTCTCTTATCTCTCACGGAACCGGAGGTCTTGAGCCTTAGCGAAAAACTCACGGAAGGCACGGATTTGGACTCGCGGCGTTTAGAATTATTCAACTACTCTATTTCAACTCATCCACTCTATTTCAACTTTGTTTTTTTACTCTCACCTGGTCAACCACTCGTTTTTTTGCTTTATAGAAAAAATCACGGGGAAGCGGGGATGCCTCCCCGTGATTTTGTTTTTTATGATTCTAATAAATTTTTATTACAAAAAATTATTGAAGTGTAACAGTTTGTTTTACAAGGTGCCATGAAAGAACATTGATTTCTGCAGCAACGAAAGATTCTGTTGTTTCTTCAGTAACAGGTTCTGGAAGTATTGCTGTAGCATCATAAACTGGAGTACCAAGACCACTAACACCACTGAATGAAATTTCATAAGCATGATTACGAACTACACCATAATATGCTGGTTGATAAACATCACCAACTTTTTCATTAACACCCAAGTGTTCGATATTAACAATATAATATGACATACCATTCCACATTTTAGCATTTTCTACGTTTCCAAGAACTGTATTTGGGTCTGAAACAGAATTATAACCTGAATTATCAGGCTTAATTTCATACCAATCAGTAGTAGAAACACCTGAAGCTAAAGTAAAATAAACCTCATAAGAGTTTTGAACGTCACCAATATTTTGAACAAGTTCAATTTGAGCTGGTTGAATTGGAGTATATACTCCTGCATTCAAGTGAAGAAGTTTATCTTTAAGAGATAGCGCTACAGCAGTTTTAAGATCATTTAATCTGTAATATTGACCATACCAATTAGCAAGTTCAAATGGAACAGTAGCAGCATCATCGCTATACAATCTAGCAGCAACAACAACTTTAGTTAAGTTAGTGCGTGATTTATCTTTATCTTCGATAGTAGTACCAGCATCTGTCATTTGAGTATCATATACTGGAAGAGTTGTATTTTCGAGACAGTAATCAACTGAACCAATAGTATTAGTAAGACCTTCCCATTTAAATGTTTTTGTAAGGTTACCTGTTTTATCAGCATCTGCCCAATAAGAACGATAATCTGCAGGACGATTCCAAGTCATACCATTGATTTGAGCATCCCAAGAAGTGTTAATTTTTTTAGCTAGCGTTGTATTGTTTGCTATAGTTACAATATCCCAACCCATAATTTTTGCATGTACAGTATAGCTATTGTCTAAAGCATCAGTCACAGTAGTACCTGTAGGATATACTTGGTTAGCAGATGCTGTTACTTCTTTAAATTCAACACGAGCAGCTGTACGTTCTACATAAATTTTTACTGGATTTAATCTAGCTTGATCTGCGTTAATTGCAAGATTTGTATATGAAATAGGAGTTTCCATAACAGTTGAAATACCATCTGCACCTTCATATACAGAATTTGTCATAATATGACCTTTACCTGCAGTTTGATAATTAGTAATAACATTTTCTTTCACATAAGTCATTGTTTGTCCATTATATTCTGCACTACCATTAATAACAGCAATCATATAAGCTGGAATATTGCCCTTATTATGTTGAATAACCAAAACTGCATTTACAATATCATCTATAGTTCCTGTACCATCTGTAATATCACCAGTACCTGGTGTATAAGTATACACATTAGATGTAAATGAAGTACCAGCTCCATTTTGAGCATTACCAAATGTAAATGCGCTACCATCTGCTTTATAGAAATAGAAATCTATAGATTTAATTGTATTTTCAGCGGCAGTACCATCAATATAACCACCATCAGCACCAGCACCAGCACGAGTACCACCTGCTTGCGCAATAGAAACAGACATGTAGGATTTAGAGTCGTAATCACCTGTTTGTCCAGGATTTTTTTCGCAACCTGTTAGGATAGCACCTATAAGAGCTAAACCTAAGAAAAATTTGTTTGCTTTCATAATTAAAAAAGTTTAAGTTAATAATTAATTAATTGATTATTTGTTATTATTTTAATATTTGATTTTTAGTTTTCGTAGGCTTTGTCGGCTTCGCCACGTTTTTCGTAAACCTCAAGGCGACGGCGAACATCGGCTATCTCGCGGAGGAGTGCTTTTGGCTCGGCATCCATGCCCATCTCGATTGATTGTTTGGCGAGGGCTTCGGCGGTGTCGTAGTCGCGAGTGAGGAATGCATATACTGCGCGAGAATAGACTGCCTCTTTCGAATCGTCTGTCTTCGCAAGGTAGCGTTCAGCGACTTTGAGATTGCCTTTTGCCATTGCCGAATTGGCTGCATTGAGATTGGCTATTTCGTCGTCGGGGTACATACGCACCGCTATTTCGAATACTTCGTTGAACTCATCGCTACCCACCTCCATTGATTGTGCTGCGAGAGAGAACTCTTGCAACGAGAGGTTTTGTGGACGCTCGAACATCACTTGTTTGATCTCCTCAACATCGTAATAGCTACGGATTGTGTATTCGATACGATAGTCAGAGTGACGAAGCGATGGGTAACACTCTTTGTAGAGATGTCGGTAGTCTTCTTTGTAAGAACGCTTAATCATCAACTCTTTGGTGTCAGGGTCGCGGTCGCTATCGATGATAGCAAGAATGGTGTCACGGTTTTTTAGGTCAGAGGCTTCGACATAGGCACGCAAGCCTGCCCAATCCTCAGCTTCGTAGTCGGTAAGGATTACATCGCCGAAGTTGTAGAGCGAGCTTACATACTCGCGCAACGACTCGGTACGTCCTTTTGCCAATTCGGCGTTACGATTGTATGGCGCTTCGGGTGATGCAAAACCTTTGATGAACACCTCTTTGACGGTGATATCTTCGTCGGTGGCAAGTGGGTCGATAGTAGCACGGATTTTGCCGAGTTCTACGATATTGTTTCGATAGTTAGGGTCGATTTCGGTGCGATTGACCACAAAGTCGATAAAAGCTTGACCGCTGATAGCACGAGTTTTGACCTTTTCAGCCACTGGTTGGAGATAGACTGGCGTTGGTTTGAATGGTTTGATTTTATCGACATAATCGTAAATCGAATCGATAGATTGACCTAACATTCGGTCGCAACAACCACACTCTGAGTTTGCCAATTCGAGACGAGCACCGTCCATCCATGGTTCGTAAGGAACGATTACCTCGTAAGCCAACAAAGTGTCGGGTCTATCTTTTCGGCGAATACCAATCTCCTCTTTGCCTGTGATGAAGGTCAATTCGTTGTTTCGGCTATAGCGTTGTTGTTGCAAATAGCGAGCACGACCATAAATGCCAACCGATTTGAGTTCGAGAGTGTCGGTAGCACTAATAATGCGTGGTGTGTAGAGCATTGCACGATTACTACGCACTTTAAGATCGTTTAAATCAAAGAAAAGTTTAACACTCATATAATCCTCGTTGCGTTGCATGCTAAGACTATCAATCTTTGCACTAGGAACACTTCGTTGCCTTTTCTTTGCCTCGACTTGTTGCGATACTCCACAAAAAGCGATTATTGCCAATATTATGATGATGAATTTTTTCATTGTCCTTTGTTTTTAAAAAAAATTATTTCGCTCTATGAAATCAAAATGTATAGACTAGGTTGAGAGCAGCCTTGGTTGGTCCTACATAGTGATGACGTTGGTCTTCTTCAATTTTCTTACCGCAACCTACACATTCGTAAACATCATACCAAACATACGAGTAACCAAAACCAATCTCTGCCTCGAAGTTCCAATGAGGAGAGAGTATCCAAGAATAACCATAAGCAATACCTCCACCAAGGAAATAACCTTGAAGACGCTCGTATGCCAATCGCGATAAATCGCTACCTAAGAATTGAAAACCTTTGAAGTCATCCGCCATCATCCAGTTGAAAGCACCACCCTGCGCATGCAATGCGAGAAAATGTCCGTTCAACGACTCACAAAACCAATAGCGTAGCTCTGGTTGAAGCATGATATGTTTCCATTTGCGTTTTGTTTCGTCAGAAGAACCAAATGTCCAAGGATTGTAATTGCCTGAGATATCAATAGTCCAACGAGGTGCAACCCTAAACTCAATACCTAAGTTTACGGTTGCAGTGATATCGTACAACGCATTTGTTTTTACAGAAAAATATTGTGCTCTAACCGAAAAACAAGTTGCAATACATACGAATAGTAGTATATAGATTTTTTTCATATCTTCTTGTTGATTTTTATGATTGAAGGCATAAAAAAAGTTAGGTGTATCCTGAATAGAACTCAAATTCTACTCAAGACACACCTATAACTTTGAAATTCAATCATAACTACATATATGAATGAAACACTCGTTAATTAGACGAAATATACTAAAAAACAATTTAAGATTCTAGATAAATAGGCATACTCTCAATACATTTGAGAACTAATAGGCACAAAGTTACAAAATTTCTTTTTTTCTACAAAGAAAAATTCCAACAAATTTTTCATTTTTTTTAATAGTAACTATAGTAGCGATAATATATTGTATATCAATACTTTAATGCAAAAAAAAAAAAAAAACAAAGCAATTTTATTCTTTATTTTTAAAAATAATAAATCTCATTTTGTTTTTTTTAATAAAATTAAGAAATAGATAAAATATAATTATGCATAAATATTTGCATATTTTAGTAAAAATGAGCAAATATTCTACTCTTTATTTTGTGAAAAATAGTCTGAAAAGTTAGAAAATTTAGCAATCAACAATGCTTTTTTTCATTAAATAGCGCAATAGAATATACTATAAAAAGGAGTAAGACTATGATGTAATCTTACTCCTTTAACTATATTACAAAATTGTTATTCTGACAAATCTTTAATAGCAAGTGGACCTACATATTTGTAATTTTTTGTCTCACCTGTAATTTCCAATTTTACGTCAGCAATCACAGTTGCATTTTCTGGTGTACCTTCAATTTTGATTGTACCACTAGTAATAAAATCACCAGTATTACCATTTTCATCTGCTTTAGGTTTACCATCTTCAGCATACATTACGTAACAACCCAAATTAGAACCCATATAATCGGCTCCTGCCATAGCATAACCATTTTCTACTCTTTCCATGTTTACAACTTGGTAAGTACCTGCTTTTGGGAAAATTACACCCTCTTGACATTCAGAGAAAATGTCTAATACAACTACTTCACCCGAACCAACAACAGGCTCAACATTCAAGTCGAGTGTTTCAGTAGTGAAACGCAAAGAGAAATAGTTCATTTCAGGGAATAAACCTTCACCATAATAGAATGCTGCAGCAACACGTTTCATGTTACCATCTTCTTTTGGTCCATTACCTTCTCCACAAGAAGTAAAACCTAGCATTATGCAAAATAATGCCACCAAATAAAAAGATACTTTTTTCATGATTAATAAAATTTTTAAGTTAATAGATTTTGTTTATATTTATGCTTTTTTAGCTTTCATTGTTGCAATGATAAGATAAGCAATAATTGCGATATACATCACAAGACCAAGGATTTGGGCACCTGCTGATTGTGACCATTCTGCTTGGAAGAAATCAAGACCTCCAAATTTCATAGCTGCAGAAACAACACCCATCAATGCACCACCTGCGATGAAACCTGATGCGAGCAATGTACCGCGTTCCATACGTACGTTGTTGAGTTCAGCATCTTTAGAACGTGTAGAAACAAACCAGCTAATCAAACCACCCACTACGAGCGGAGTATTCAAATACAAAGGAATAAACATACCCAATGCAAATGGCAATACAGGTACACCAAGCAAGTTGAGCAAAAGAGCCAAAATAGCACCTGTACCATAAAGCATCCATGGTGCACCTTGTCCCATCATCAATGGTTCAATCACAGCTGCCATAGCATTAGCTTGTGGCGCAGCAAGAGCGTTATCGCCTGTGAAACCATACACTTCGTTCAATACAATCATAACACCACCTACTGTAGCAGCAGAAACCAATGTGCCGAGGAATTTCCAAGTCTCTTGTTTTGCTGGTGTTACACCAATCCAATAACCAATTTTCAAGTCGGTAATGAAGCCACCTGCCATTGACAATGCAGTACAAACTACACCACCAATAACCATAGAAGCTACCATACCAGATGTACCTTCAAGACCTACACTTACCAATACCATAGAAGCTACGATAAGTGTCATCAATGTCATACCTGATACAGGATTAGAACCCACGATAGCAATAGCGTTAGCAGCAACTGTAGTAAACAAGAATGCAATAACCAATACTACCAAGAATGCCACTACTGTTTGCATAAGGTTATGAATTACACCAAAATAGAAGAATACGAATACGATAGCCAAAGCAGCAACAATCGAAATCAAGATAAGTTTCATTGAAAGGTCGCGCTCTGTACGTGGCAATGCTTCTGCCACAGCTTTACCTTTACCGCCGAGTTCTTTTGCAGCCAAACCTGCAGCACCTTTGATTACGCCCCATGATTTGATGATACCAATAACACCTGCCATTGCGATAGCACCTACACCAATGAAACGACCATAGTTCAAGAAGATTTCGTTAGTTGTCATGCTTGCAATTTCTGGATTACCGTATGCACCAAACAATGGCACTACGAAGAACCAAATGAAGAATGAACCTGCACAGATAATCAAGCTATATTTCAAACCGATAATATAACCAAGACCCAACACTGCAGCCGATGTATTGATCGACAACTCCATTTTGAGTTTTTGTGAAAGCTCAGCACCCCACGACATCATTGTTGTAGAAAGTTTGTCGCTCCAAGCACCGAATGTCGATACTGCGAAGTCATAAAGACCACCAAGCAAACCTGCGATGAGTAATGGTTTTGCTTGACTACCACCCTTTTCGCCTGATACCAACACTTGTGTTGTTGCTGTTGCTTCAGGGAAAGGATATTTACCGTGCATATCGCTTACGAAATATTTACGGAATGGTATTAAGAACAAAATACCAAGAATACCACCAAGCAATGAGCTCAAGAAGACTTGCATGAACGACACAGTCAATTCAGGGTATTTAGCCTCAAGAATGTAGAGAGCTGGCAATGTAAAAATTGCACCTGCCACAATCACACCCGAAGCCGAGCCGATAGATTGAATAATTACATTCTCGCCAAGTGCGTTCTTACGTCCTGTTGCACTTGCAAGACCTACTGCAATAATCGCAATCGGAATTGCAGCTTCGAATACTTGTCCCACTTTCAATCCAAGATAAGCAGCTGCTGCTGAGAACAACACTGCCATCACCAAACCAAGTGTCACTGAATAGGCATTAGCCTCTGGCACCACTTTGTTTGCTGGAAGAATCGGATCATACTTTTCTCCCGGTTTCAACTCACGCGTTGCATTCTCCGGAAGACCAATTTGTTGTTTTTCTTCACTCATAGTTGTTTAGTTAGTTAGTTAGTTATTAATGAATAATTATTAGTTTATAGTTATTTTTTTAACAGAAGTACATAATTTATTTATTGGACAAAGTGGTTTAGTTGTTTTGTTTGGTTTCTGTTGGCTGACATTGTTTTTTAAGTACAAGCCCTAAATCATCATGTTGTAGGAACGCGCAACTCGGGCGTCCGCAAATCATAAGGCATGTACTTAAAAAAAGTAATTATCCTCTCTATTGTTAAAAATACAAATTGTAATTTGTAAACCTAAAAAAATAAAATATGTACTTTTGTTAAACCAAAATCAAAAAGGCACCTCTCCCCCACCCATAGGTGGTAAATTGTAATCTTGCATACCTGCAAATGGGTCGAAATTATCTGGCATAGCTGGTGGCATTGGTGCACTCATAATTGGCTGACTTGCCATAGGCGCACTATTTGCACGTGAACCATACACCTCCATTGGATCCATATCATCTTCTTCGTTCAAGAATTGTGTATATTGTCCACGGAATTTGAGGTCAACATCCTCAGTTGCACCGCTACGGTGTTTTGCAATAATAATCTGTGCCAAACCACGAAGGTCTTTACCCGACACTGGGTCTTGGTATATCTTATAATACTCAGGACGGTGAATAAAGCACACCATATCGGCATCTTGCTCAATGGCACCAGACTCACGCAAGTCGCTGAGCTGTGGCTTCTTACCCTCTACAGCATTAGCTGCACCACGATTTTCTACACCACGATTCAACTGCGACAACGCTATAATCGGAATATCCAACTCCTTAGCCAACCCTTTCAACGAACGCGAAATCAAACTCACCTCTTGCTCACGCGAGAAGAAATTCATACCTTGTGCATTCATCAATTGCAAGTAGTCGATGATAATCATTCTCACACCATGGTCACGCACCAAACGACGAGCCTTCGTTCTCAACTCTAAAATCGACAACGACGGTGTATCATCCACAAACAAAGGGGCTTTCTGCAATTTATTTATCGCTACATCTAATTGCGCCCACTCATGTTTCTCTAACTGACCATTTTTTATCTTCTTCGAATCTAATTGAGCAACATTAGAAATCAAACGGTTCACCAACTCTACATTACTCATCTCAAGCGAGAACACAGCACATGGCGTAGCCATATCGACCGAAATATTCTTTGCCATAGACAACACAAACGCTGTCTTACCCATCGCAGGACGCGCTGCAATAATCACCAACGTACTATTTTGCCAACCTGAAGTAACTTTGTCTAACTTATGGAATCCCGAAGGCAAACCACTCATACCGCCAACCTGTTGCGCAGCCTTCTGCATACGGTCCAACGCCTCTTGCAACACACTACCCACAGCTACAACATCACGTTTAATACCATTCTGACTCACCTCAAATATCGCCCCTTCTGCCTCTTGCATCAAATCATCTACATCGGCTTTATCATCGAAAGCCTTAGTCTGAATATCCGTAGCCACACGTATCAACTCACGTGCTAAAAACTTCTGTGCTATAATCTTAGCATGATACTCCAAATGGGCTGACGACGCCAAGTTGGTAGTCAAACTACCAATAAACGCAGGTCCACCCACCTCATCCAACGTACCCTCCTTGTGCATCTGCTCTACCACGGTGAGCATATCCACAGGCTCATCATTGGCAGCCAAATTCACAATCGCACGATATATCTTCTCATGTGCCTCCTTATAGAAACACTCAGGTTTCAATATCTCGGCAACAATAGCAAACGCATCTTTTTCCAACATCAATGCGCCCAACACACTCGCTTCCATGTCCACCGCCTGAGGTGGTACACGTCCAAAATCAATCTGACGCACGTCAGTCTTTTCTTGTCTCTTCTTAGCCATTGTTTTTTTCCTATTTTTTTTTAGACAAAACAACAGAATAACAAAAATTTATGTTATCATGTTATTCTGTCTTTTTAAAAATGCAAATATACAATAAAATTCTTAAATAAACTCTATAATTGAATAAATTTTTCCATCCTCTCTACGCATAACCACAATATAACCATTCCCACTATTCTCCCCCTGTTTTAGGGGGAGTGCCTCTTGGGCGAGAGGGTTGTTTATTTTATATCTCTCAATTCGCATCACATCGCCATAAACAGCAGGTATCAAATACTCAATCCTAATGCGCGAAAACTCCCAATCCCTCGGCAAATACTCCTCACCTATAGCCACATACCACGCATTATTCATGTGCTTATTGCCATCAATATGATACTCTCTCACTCGATATTCATCCACCAATTCAGGCTCTATATCCTTTGGAATACGAATCTTACGAGGACGATACTCCATCGCATGACGCTCATATCGAGGCATCGAATCCATAATATCCTGTGGCACACGAAGCAATGCCCCCGTATCATACTTCACAAACACACCCAACGCACTCGACTCAACACATACTCTGCCCTCCTCATCATACACATTATTATTACGATAACCATACGACGGATTTACCTCATACACCCAAGTCTTCACCTTCACCCTCTCGCCATACTTTGGCATACGAATGATATGAATATCCCTCTGCGACAAAAACATACCACCATTCACCGACTTGAAATACTTATCCAACTCAGGCTCCGTATCCAACTGAAATACACTACAATCCTGCAAATAATCAATCAGCGAACGCAGTTTCAAACAACCTTTACGACCCAAATCGCTCGTCGCAACTACCTTATCTAATTCAAATCTACCATCCATAATTATTCAATTCTTAATTCTTAATTATTAATTCCTCACTCCTCCCCTAAGTTAGGGGAGGTGCCTTTTCATTCTTTTTTCTTTTCCAACAACGCCGAAGCCAATCCATCAGCTGCTTGCAACACCGCCAACAATGGACACTGCTCCTTAGCTGCATTCAAATTCGCCTTAGCCTCCGCACTCTGAAAAGCCAACTCCCACGCCGTCATGTGCCAACGTATAGCCAACATCTCATCCTTCGTAAGCGGAAATCCAAGTGTCAACAACATAATCACCGACTTCTCACCATGACCAAGCGGAAACTTCGAATAATCCACCCCATAACCATCATACTCCTCCCAACGACCATTCACCTTACGATTCTTCTTCTCCACCTTATATACATTTGTTTTACACAAATCATGTAACAACGTAACAATAGCTACACTCTCATCCGAAATCCTATCTGCCAACTCTGGCTTCATATCCACCATTGCCGTCTTCACTCTCATCGCCACCTCATACACATTAAGCGAGTGCTCAGCCAATCCACCAGCATAATTCCCATGAAACGCTGTCGAAGCAGGCGCAGTGAAATAATCCGACCTATTTTCTAAATAATCAATCACTCTATCAATTCTCTCACGTTCAGTAGATTTCAATAATTCAATAATCCTATTTTTCATAATCAAATCAAATTTTATAAGTTTCACAACGAGTTGCAAAGTTACCAAAAAACTTTTATTTACCAATATCACACATACCTAAATTTTCCACAATTTAATAACAAAAAAAAGACTTCCTAATATGAAAGCCTTTTATATACTAACAGAAATACATCAATCAAAAATCTTTTCTAAATCACGCACAATGTTATATTTCATCGCATTCTTACGCATATTTATCAACGCATAACGCATACGCCCAAGAGCCGTATTTATCGAAATATGCTCCAAATCAGCAATCTCTTTGAACGACAAATCCTGATAATAACGCATCATCACTATGCGACGCTGGTCATCAGGCAACATCGAAATCAAAGTTTCAATATCACGAAAAGTCTCCTCTTTTTCAATAGCATCCTGAGCCGAATAATCACAAAGATTCACATCATTAAACAAATCTCCCGACTCGCAACCATCATTCGAAATCTCCTTCTCTGCGGCTAAACGACGATAATAATCAATCGTCTGATTATGAGCAATACGCACAACCCATCCCACGAACTTATTGCCCGCATCATAGTAACGACCCTGTTTAATCGTTGTAATAACCTTAATAAAAGTGTCTTGGAAAATATCATCGGCAATACTGTGTTCACGCACTATATTGAATATATAAGTGTACACCTTGTCTTTATGACGCATCAAAAGAGACTCAAACGCACCATTATCGCCATTTACAAAACTAATCACCAACTCCTCATCAGTGAAATTATTCTTAATAACTGCCATATCTTAACAAATAAACAAACCAAAAACAAAAAATGATTTCTCATTTCTCAATTTTCAATTCTCAATTAAAATAATGGTAGTTTTTCTCTTATAGGCAATAAATGTTTGATTTCGTGATGCAAAGGTAGGCATAAAAAACGAAACTAC
>JAZQRP010000045.1:0-6221 GCA_045629685.1 Candidatus Aphodosoma sp.
GGGTGTTGGTTGTAAACTTCTTCGATAGATTCCAACACTTCTTGTACAGCTTGCAAGAATTCTTTTTCACCTGGATGTTTAGCCTCCAAGTCGGCCATAACTTTAGCTACATTCATAGTAATTAAATATTAAATTAAGTGAGAAACTATATTCATATTTCACGATGCAATATTAGCACTTTTTTTTGAATTGAGCAAATTTTTTGAGAAAAAAATTAAAAATTACAATTTAGTAGCTTTTTTGACATTATTATATGTATAAAATATCATAATGTAACAAATAAAACAAAAAAAGATAAAAATTGACAACTTTTTATTTTTCTTTTGCTACAAATTGTAACTAAAACTGACTCATTTTTTTCTCATTTTTATTTTTTTTAATGAAAAAAAATTTTTATTCATTTTCTCTTGGTTGTATGAATTTATTTGGCTACCTTTGCAGAATTAAACTAATGCACAATGCACGATAACAACACACAATTATTTTTGCCTTGTAGCATAGTTTTATTTTCTCAACAAATCATTAATTTTCTTAAAAAAATATCTAACTATGGACACTATGAAATTTTCAGGCAAAACACGCACTGAAAGCGACCTTATCGGTTCAAAAGAAATTCCAGTAGAAGCAATGTACGGCGTACAATCTCTCCGTGGCTTCGAAAACTTCAAAATCTCTGGCAAAGTGATGTATGAATACCCTACATTTATTAAAGGTATGGCTATCACTAAAAAAGGAGCTGCCATCGCTAACCACAAACAAGGCAAATTAACTGACGAACAATTCAAAGCTATCTGCCAAGCTTGCGACGAAATCTATGCTGGCGAACACCACGAATGGTTTGCATCTGATATGATTCAAGGTGGTGCAGGTACTACTGTAAATATGAATGCTAACGAGGTTAACGCTAACCGCGCTTTAGCTATCATGGGTCACCAATATGGCGAATACCAATTCTGCTCACCTAACGACCATATCAATGCATCACAATCAACTAACGATGCTTACCCTACTGCATTCCACTTTGGTCTTTACCTCAAAACTCCAGAACTCGTTGAAGCTATGGAAAAATTCATCGCTTCACTTGAGGCTAAAGCTGCAGAATTTAAAAATGTAGTAAAAATGGGTCGTACTCAATTGCAAGACGGTGTGCCTATGACATTGGGTCAAACATTCCAAGCTTTTGCAAATGGTATGAAAGAGCAAGTAAAATGCTTGAAAGCTACAGCAGAAGAGTTGCTTTGCATCAACATGGGTGCTACTGCTATCGGTACAGGTATCTGCTCAGAACCTGGCTACAGTAAACTTTGCACTGAAGCTCTCCGCGAAATCACTGGTTGGAATGTTACTTTGGCTGAAGACCTCATCGAAGTTACTTCTGCTACAGACGTATTGGTTGCTTACTCATCTAACTTGAAACGCATTGCGTTGAAGAGCATCAAAATCTGTAACGACCTTCGTTTGATGGGTTCAGGTCCACGCTGCGGTATCCACGAACTCCACTTGCCAGAAATGCAACCAGGTTCTTCTATCATGCCAGGTAAAGTAAACCCAGTTATCCCTGAAGTGATGAACCAACTTTGCTACAAAGTAATCGGTAACGACACAACTGTTATGTTGGCTTCTGAAAACGCTCAATTGGAATTGAACGTAATGGAACCTGTATTGGTTTACAGCCTCTACGAATCTATCCAATTGCTCATCAACGGTTTCAATACTCTCCGCACTCTCTGCATCGACGGTATCGTTGCTGACGCTGAAAACTGCATGAACCAAGTTCGCAATTCAATTGGTATCGTTACAGCATTGAACCCAATCATTGGTTACAAAAACTCAACTAAAATTGCTAAAGAAGCGATGACTACAGGTAAAGGTGTTTACGACCTCGTACTCGAACACGACATCTTGAGCAAAGAAGACCTCGACACTATCCTCGCTCCTGAAAACATGGTTGAACCAGTGAAATTGGACATCAAACCTAAAAAACAACTCTAATTTATTAGACATAAGTAGCAAGTAACTAGTAGCAAAACTATTAGTTACTACTACTTTAAAATAAGAAAGGCAACCCGATTCGGTTGCCTTTTATTATTTTATTCTACTTCGTACGATTTAAAAACATACATCGGCGATGGTATTGTCCTTTCCAAAGGTTGCAACAATTCAAGTGCTATACCCTTCTCTACTAATGCATCATTCACTGTTTTAAACGCTATCTCAGGAGTATTATTCTCTTGACTTAAGTGACAAAGAAATACATGCGATAAACGCTCACTAGAATTATCGGCTAAGAATCGAGCAGTATGCTCATTACACATATGACCCACATGCGAACGCACACGCTGTTTCAACGGATAAGGATACGGCCCATTTTTCAACATATTATCGTCGTAATTAGCCTCTATCACAAGATAATTGGCTCTTGTAATATAATCTGCTGCCTCTTTACCGATAAAACCAAGGTCTGTAGCAATAACAAAACGCTGATTACCGTACTCAAACGAATACCCAACACAATCCGATGCATCATGCGACACTGGAAATGCCTGAATCGAAAAATCGCGTATTACTATATTATCACCTTTTTTATATATCTTATGAGCCGAAACTAATTTTTCGGTTACACGATAATTGCGATTTATTCCTTTGAGCATATCTGAGGTCACATAAACAGGAATATGATATTTCTCACCCAAAACTCCAACCGCCTTAATATGATCGGTATGATCATGAGTAATGAATATACCCCAAATATTTTCAAACGACAAGCCATGTTCTTTTAGTTCACGTTTCACAGTACGTACCGCCACTCCAGCATCTATCAAGAAGCCGTAACTCGCTGTGCCTATGTAGTAACAATTGCCACTACTGCCGCTACCCATACTAAAAAAACGTAACTTATCCATATTGGTATTTCTAACTTGCAAATTTAGAAAAAAAATATGAATTACGAGTTATGAATTATGAATTATTTTTACTATCTTTGCAGAAATATTTAAAACACACTAAAAATGAAACAGATAAAAGAGAAAAATATGATATTTGGCATTCGTGCCGTTATCGAGGCTATCGATGCTGGAAAAGAGTTAGACAAAGTTTTCATCCGTCGTGAAATGGGTGGCGAATTGGCTAAAGAATTGTTCGACAGGCTCAAAGACATTCAAGTGCCTATTCAAAAAGTACCACTTGAGAAATTAAACAAGCTCACAATGAAAAACCACCAAGGTGTTGTGGCTTACCTCTCTTCTATAGAATATCAACGCATCGACAACATAATCCCAGCCCTCTACGAAGCTGGCAAAGACCCATTTATCGTAATTCTTGATGGGGTTACCGATGTACGCAACTTCGGAGCTATTGCTCGTACTTGCGAATGCGCGGGTGTTGATGCTATCGTTGTACCTATGAAAGGTGGTGCTGCTGCTAATGCCGATGCTATCAAAACTTCGGCTGGTGCACTACACGTAATTCCTGTATGCCGCGAAAATAGTCTTCACAATACCGTTTCATTCCTCCAAAAATGTGGCATTAAAGTAATTGCTGCTTCAGAAAAGGCATCGCACGATTATTCGAAAACAGATTATAAAGGTCCTCTTGCCATCGTAATGGGTGCTGAAGATGTAGGTATCTCACCTGACATCCTTCGCATAGTAGATGATATGGTCTCTATTCCTATTCTCGGACAAATTGGTTCGCTCAATGTGTCAGTGGCGACTGGTATCATCGTTTACGAAGCAGTAAAACAGCGTAAATAATATGGAAATTCTATACGAAGACAATCACCTTATCATAATAAACAAGGCTGTAGGTGAGATTGTACAAGGAGATAAGACTGGAGATGAGCCACTACCCGAAGCCATCAAACGCTACCTCAAACAAAAATACAACAAACCCGGCAATGTATTTTGTGGCGTAACTCACCGCCTCGACCGTCCTGTCAGCGGAGTCGTAGTATTTGCCAAAACAAGCAAAGCCCTCGAACGCATGAACCGCCTCTTTGCCGAACACAAAGACATAAAAAAACGCTATTGGGCAATAGTTTGTGGCACACCCAAAGAGTTAGAAGGCACTTTGAAACATTACCTCGTACGCGTAGAAAAACAAAATAAATCATACGCCTACGACAAAGAAAAGCCAAACTCAAAACTCGCCTCGCTCAGCTATCGTCTCATCTCCCATGGCGACCGCTACTCGCTCCTCGAAGTCGACCTCCACACTGGCCGCCACCACCAAATCCGCTGCCAATTAGCAACTATGGATTGCCCTATCAAAGGCGATTTGAAATATGGAGCACCACGATCTAACCCCGATGGAGGTATTTCGCTTCATGCTCGTAGCATTGAATTTATCCACCCCGTCAGCAAAGAACCAATAAATATTTCTGCTCCTGTACCAAATGATAATCTTTGGCGAGCACTAACAGAAAACTTATAAAAAAACACGCAAATACTCAGTGTATTTGCGTGTTTTTTGTTACTTCAATATTACAACACTATTTTTTGTGATTTGTCGGCTATACGGATGATGTAGATACCTTTTGCGAGATCGATTGTGGTAGCATTGCCGCTATATACCATCTGACCTGACATGTTGTAGATTTGATAGTCAGCTGTCAAGCCTTCGAGGTGGAGAGTGCCGTTTTGAGTATAGATTTCGATACCTTCAATAGTGTTTTCCACGTTGGTTGCTTCTTGAATAAATTCACGCCAATATTCATCTTGTGCGTAAGCATTGCGGGCTTCGGCAGGAACAACAAAATCAATATCACGACTCACTTGATAGAAAGTTTTAGCCTCGATTGCAGGAGGATTAGTGGCGCGCACCTCCATACGTTTCACTTGATTACAGAGAGCAAAGCCATTGTCGCCAATATGCTCAACTGATGAAGGAAGAGTTATATCTTCAAGATAAGTACAACCATAGAAAGCAGCATCGCCAATCTCTTTCACGCCTTCAGGCAATTCGACTGACTCCAATACATGATTGTTGTAGAAAGCCCATGAACCAATAGATTCGAGTGCAGAGCCTTCTTCGAAAGTAAGTGTGTTGATAGAGCGACAATTTTCGAAAGCCGATTCACCAATTTCGGTTACAGAAGCAGGGATAATCAACTCGGTCAAATGTTTACAATCAGCAAATGCCTTGTAACCAATAGTTTCAGCATTTTTAGGGAGAACGAGATTTTCTAATTTATAACAATCGTAGAAAGCCAAATCGTTGATTGCAGTATTAGTAGCACCAGCAAGGTCGATAGTATGGAGAGATTTTTTAGAGCGGTTGATGAAATTGAAACCATTTTCATCTAAATCTCCATCAGAGATATGCACTTCAGTTAGTCTGTTTGAGAATTCGGTTTGGTTTTCTTCTGTAACATTGTTAAAAACAACTGCAGGAGCAGTTAAATAACGTAGCGTTGGTATTTGAAATGGATTATAATCCGTATACATGTCAAAAATTAAACTATCATTACAATTACAAATTAAAGTATCAAGAAATGAGCAAGAAGAAAATGCATAATTTCCAATAGAAGTAACGCTATTAGGGACTGTGATAGATGTTAGAGATGTGCAAGAATAAAATGCACCATCTCCAATAGAAGTAACGCTATTAGGGATTGTGATAGATGTTAGAGCATCGCAAGAATAAAATGCAGAAATTCCAATAGAAGTAACGCTATTAGGGATTGTGATAGATGTTAGAGATGTGCAAGAATAAAATGCAGAAGCACAAATCATAGTAGTACCTTCGTTTATATTTATATGTGTGTTTTCTGGCATTTCTCCTTTATATTGATAGAAACATTTACCAATATATAGACATCCATCAGGTTGATTATCTAGCCATGGAGTGTAATGAAATGCATTTTGCCCAATAGAAGTAACGCTATTAGGGATTGTGATAGAAGTTAGAGAATAGCAAGAATTAAATGCGCTCTCTCCAATAGAAGTAACGCTATTAGGGATTGTGATAGATGTTAGAGATGAGCAACCATAAAACGCACACTCTCCAATAGAAGTAATGCTATTAGGTATAGTGATAGATGTTAGAAATGAGCAATTAGAAAATGCCCAATCTCCAATTATAAGAGTTCCTTCTTTTACATCAATATGTGCATTTTCTGGCATTGTACCTTTATAACCCCATAAACATTTGTTTATATATAAACAACCATCAGGTTGATTGTTATACCATGCTGTACCAGAGAAAGCATAACCACCTATGCT
>JAZQRP010000046.1:0-4267 GCA_045629685.1 Candidatus Aphodosoma sp.
TAGCCGATGACATATATGATTTAAATGTGAATGGAAGTATCACTAACTTGATTATGATAGTCAACAAGAAAATGATAAGACCATAGCTACTAATATATTTACCTAAGAAATTGAATACTTGAATGATAACACAAGTTGTAATCCAACGGAAAAGCGACCAACCCATAGGGATGATATGTTGAAGACGAAGTTTGTCTTCGCTATCAAGTTCTTTATCGTAAGATTTCAACACACGATATTGGTTAGGACCGTAATATGTATGGAATTTAGTTGAACGAATACCATTAGGATCGAATGCAACGCTTGCCTCCATTGAGTGTTTTTTGATAAACTCAGAGCGGTCAGACATAATTTCAGTCTCAACAGCTGTAGCAGAGAAAGCATCATCGGCAATCATAATAGTGCTGAAGAAGTGGTCTTTGAATGCCACCCAACGCACTTTACCTGCAAGTTTTTCTGAATCGTTGCGAAGCTCAGAAAGACGTTCCATATCGTCAGAAACGAACTTATAGTTGAGAGTAGCATAACGAGATTCGAATTTGCGACCTTTCTCATTTTGACGAATGAGCGATTGCCATTGCATATCGAGCGACGATGTATTTGGTGAGAGATATTGAGCCATATTATGTGCTTTAATCTCCATCGAAGTCATGAAATCGTCGTTAGGAATTGTATAGATGAAGTCGATATGAGCATCAGCATCTACAGCAAGACGCATAGTTACGATTTGAGCATCATCAGTTTTGCTAACTATTGGTTGGAAATAGAGGCTCTTAGTGCTGATAATACGATTGTCGCTTGTAAAGAGAGTGAAACCAAGAGAAGCATCACCATCAGCAAAAAGCATCAAAGGAAGAGAATCATAGCGAGTATAATTCTTCATTTCGGCAGCACATACACGACCACCTTTATTTGAGAATGTTAAACGAATTTTCTCATTTTCTACTGTAAATTGCTCTTCTACACCAACACCTGCAGCTGCAAAATAGCCATAAGTTTTTTCGAGGCGAGCAGAATCGAGAGTAGCTTCGCCAATAGCAGCGAGCGAGTCGGCAATAGCTTGTTGACGTTCGAGCTCAAGTTGAGCAAGATATGCCGATTCATTAGCAGCAGCGATAGAGTCGCGAACATGTTGGCGACGAGCAAGTTCTTCTTTGCTTGGTTGATTCAACCAACTGAAGCCGAATATTACGGCCATAATTAGGACTAAGCCTATGACGGTGTTTTTATCCATTTATTTTATAGATTTTTAGTAGCGAGTAGCAAGTAACAAGACTTGCTCTCCACATACTTAATTTTAACATTACAAAATAGAGTGCAAAGTTACAAAAAATTATTGAGATGTGCAATAGTGCTATTTTACACAAAAAAAGAGACGCAACTGATTGCGTCTCTCTTAATATATAAATAGACATTATTTATTTGCCGCAGCTTTTACGAATTGAAGGAAAAGTGGGTGTGGGTTAAGCACTGTACTTGAATACTCTGGGTGAAATTGTACACCCACATACCATGGGTGAGCTGGTACCTCAATAATTTCGCCAAGTTGAGTATCAGGATTAACACCTGAGATAATCATACCATTTGCTTCGAATTCAGCTTTATATTGGTTATTAAATTCAAGACGGTGACGGTGACGTTCTTGAATGAGTTCTTTACCATAGATTTCGGCAGCACGTGAACCTGCTTTGAGCTTACAAGCATAAGCGCCAAGACGCATTGAACCGCCTTTATCGAGATGAGTTTTTTGCTCTTCCATCATATCAATCACTTTATGTTTAGCATTAGGATTGATTTCGACAGTGTGGGCATCTTTGTAGCCTAACACATTACGAGCGAATTCGATAGCCATCACTTGCATACCATAGCAAATACCGAGTGTTGGTATATTGTTTTCACGAGCATAACGTGCAGATACAATTTTACCTTCGATACCACGTTCACCAAAACCTGGAGCGATAAGGATACCATCATAACCTTTAAGTGTAGCTTCAACATTATCTTCAGTAATATCGTCAGAAAGAAGAAGGTCAAGTTTAAGTTTGCGGTCGTTGTAAGCCGATGCATGAATGAGTGACTCAATAATCGATTTATAGGCGTCTGGGAGACGAACATATTTACCAACAAGGGCAATACGTACCTCTTTTTCTGCAGTTTTAAGTTTATTTAGGAAGAAGTTCCATTGGTCCATATCGGCAACAGTAGCTTCGGGGTCAATGCCGAGGCGTTTGAGAACCACGCGGTCAAGGCCTTCTTGTTGCATGCGGACAGGCACTTCGTAGATAGTTTTTACATCGGCACTTTCGATAACAGCTTCTGGGTCAACATTACAGAAGAGGGCAACTTTTTTGCGAACTTCAGGAGTAATTGGATGTTCGGCACGAAGGACGAGCACGTCTGGCTGAACGCCTTCTTGTTGGAGTTCTTTAACAGAGTGTTGAGTTGGTTTAGTTTTCAACTCACCTGCAGCAGCCACGTAAGGCACATAAGTAAGGTGGATGCAAAGGCAGTCGCTACCAAGTTCCCAACGGAGTTGGCGCACACTTTCGATATAAGGCAATGACTCGATGTCGCCCACAGTACCACCGATTTCAGTGATAACGAAGTCAAAATTGCCAGTATTGCCAAGTTGTTTTACGTTGCGTTTGATTTCATCAGTGATATGAGGAATTACTTGAACAGTTTTGCCCAAGAAATCGCCACGACGTTCGCGAGTAATTACGTTTTGATATATACGACCAGAAGTTACGTTATTTGCTTTAGACGAAGGCACGTTGAGGAAACGTTCGTAGTGACCAAGGTCGAGGTCAGCTTCGTGACCATCGTTAGTTACATAGCACTCACCGTGTTCGTAAGGGTTAAGAGTACCTGGGTCTATGTTGATATATGGGTCGAGTTTTTGGTTAGTAACTCTGTAACCACGAGCTTGAAGCAATTTGCCAAGCGATGCTGCGATAATACCTTTACCAAGCGAAGAAGTAACGCCACCGGTAACGAAAATGTACTTTGTTGCCATATTTAATCAATGCACAATGCACAATGCACAATGCACAATATTATATCATGCGATGCACAATGCGTTATTAGACTATTTAATCAAAGTGCAAAGATACAAAAAAAGTTTGATAGTTAATAGATGTAAATTGATTTTTTTATTGTTAGTTTTATTTTTTAGATTTTATGTTGTTTTTTGTTAATTTTTTAGTAACTTTGTGACTGCTTTTTTAGGGAAAATTTAAGGGGTACTTATTGTATTTTAGTGGGGGTTCTGAAGGTATGGTGAAGGTATGGTGCAGTTATCTCTATCCTATATTTAAATATTGAGGGACTTATTGTATTTTAATGCATATTTTTTTAATCATTTTTTAGGTTATGATTTCATACAACACAGAAGGCGTGAAAATGCCAAAGATTGGCAAACGCGAAACTAATGCTTGGATTAAAGCCGTAGCGGCTAAATATGGTAAAAAAGTGGGTGAAGTGGCTTATATTTTTTGCGATGATGAAAAGATTTTGGAGGTAAATAGGGAGTATCTCCAGCATGATTATTACACAGACATTATTACGTTTGACTACTGCGAGGATGATGTGTTGAATGGTGATATTTTTATTTCGTTAGACACAGTGGCGAGCAATGCAGAGGAATTTGGTGTGACGTTTGAGAATGAGCTACATAGAGTGTTGATTCACGGTATTTTGCACCTATGTGGACAAGATGACCAAACGCCGGAGTTGAGAGCAGAGATGATTGCGAAAGAGAATGATGCGCTTGCAATGTTGTAATTAAAAAGACAAAATAACAGAGTAACAAAAATTATGTCCTTTTGTTATTCTGTCTTTTAAATGAAATGAGAGCGATTGTGCTGACATCGACGCTGTATAGCGACAATAGTTATATGCTTAATTTGTTTACGGACGAGTTGGGCTATGTGGTTGTGTCGGTGAAGGTTGGGCGAAGGAGTAAGGTGAGATTGTCGCATATTCAGCCGCTGACGTTGTTGATGGTGGAACTGCACGGGAGACCTTCACAGCAGGTGATGCACGTGACGGAGTGTGTGGCGTTGCCGGGATGCGAATCGATAGCTATGGATGTGGCTAAAATGCTGACGGCACAATTCCTTGCAGAGTTTTTGAACCACACGCTGAGGCTATATCAGAAGGATACGGCATTGTTTGAATTTATATTTGACTCGATACGCAAATATAACTCGTTAGAACGAGGGCAGGCGAATTTTCACTTAGTGTTTTTGGTGAAACTGACGCATTA
>JAZQRP010000047.1:0-3925 GCA_045629685.1 Candidatus Aphodosoma sp.
TGGAGGAACCAGAGTTTGCCTTCTTGAACAGTGAACTCCATATCTTGCATATCACGGTAGTGATTTTCAAGTTTAGTTTGGAGAGCATCGAGTTCAGCATAGATTTCAGGCATAGCTTCTTCCATTGAAGGATATTTAGAAACGCGTTCTTCTTCGCTGATGTCAGCAAGTTTAGCCCAACGTTGTGAACCAATTTTAGTGATTTGTTGTGGAGTACGGATACCAGCTACAACGTCTTCACCTTGAGCATTGATGAGGTATTCACCATTGAAGAGGTCTTCACCTGTTGCAGCGTCACGGCTGAAGCATACACCTGTAGCAGAAGTTTCGCCCATGTTACCGAACACCATTGCTTGAACGTTAACAGCTGTACCCCATTCAGCAGGAATACCTTCCATTTTACGATAAAGGATAGCACGTTCATTCATCCAAGAGTCGAATACTGCGCATACAGCACCCCAAAGTTGTTCGTAAGCAGATTCTGGGAAGTCGTGACCTGTTTGAGCTTTAACAGCAGCTTTGAATTTAGCTACGAGAGTTTGAAGGTCTTCAACTGTCAATTCAGTGTCAAGTTTAACACCTTTTTCTTCTTTAACCTCTTCGATGATAGCTTCGAATGGGTCGATATCGTTTTTGTTAACTGGTTTCATACCGAGAACTACGTCGCCGTACATTTGAACGAAACGACGGTAAGAGTCCCATACGAAACGTGGGTTGTTAGTTTTACGAACCAAACCTTCTACCACTTTGTCATTAAGACCGAGGTTAAGAATTGTATCCATCATACCCGGCATAGAAGCGCGAGCACCTGAACGTACAGAAACGAGGAGTGGGTTTTCGATGTCGCCGAATTTAGAGTTCATCAAAGACTCAACATGAGCAAGAGCAGCTTCAACGTCGCTTTTCAATACTTCAACAACTTTGTCTTTACCAAATTCGAAATACTCGTTACAAACATCTGTTGTGATTGTGAAACCTGGAGGACATGGTACTCCAATAAGGTTCATTTCGGCAAGGTTAGCACCTTTACCGCCAAGCAGATTTCTCATATCTGCTTTACCTTCAGCTTGTCCATTACCGAAGGTATAAACTCTTTTTTTGTTTTCCATAAAAAAAACTAATATATATTCTAATAGTGTAATATACTGAATAATATATGATACATAGAAAGTTAGGTGTCAAACACCCCACTTATTGTACCTCATACATTTCAAGCATGCAAAGTTACAATTTTTTTATGATTTTTACAATAGTTATAATAATGTTTTTTTGCAAAATATTAAGATTTTTGATGCAAAAAGATTTATTTTAGTGTACTATATACCTCTTTTGTAAATATTTCAACCATTCTTGATGTTTGTCTGACTTAAAATATTTACTTAGCATAGCAAACAAGGATTCATATGTCAAATCAATAAAGCTCGCTTTACCGCACTCAGTAAGCAAAGTCTTGTATTCAGGTATGGCATGTTCGTGAAAATGTTTGTTGCTTTGAGGGTAAAGATGTATATGATGGAAATGCTTAATATCTCCCCTATGCAGCATAGAATACCCCAAGATGTGATTTCTCCATATTTGCCGCAAATGATTAGCCTTTACGAATGAGCGTATGTCTAATGTTGGGATGTAGTACTGCGATTTTTTTGTAATCTGATAGTACAATCCATCGGTATTCTCTATATCTTGCTTTTCCTTAACTCCGATAGGATAACCATTTTCTGTGTATTTTACCTCAATTCCAATACCACCAATAGAGCCATCAGAAGAAACATATTCAATAAAAGTATCAAATGATGTTCCGTCATTCAAATATTCACTTTTATCAGCATCTCCAGCAAACTCAATTCTAATATGATTTATCTTTAATATTCCTCCACCTATAATTTCATTAAAAAGCATAACAGCAGCATCCAAGTCCTCTTCCAAAGGAATAAAAATATTATAAGGAATATGTTCACTTCGCAACATATTAGAAAATAAGGCTGAAGACTTAAAATGACTTAACTTACTTTTAATTAATTCTCTGTAAATATCACAAAAAATAAGACCTTGCTTAGCAGCATCAGGAGAAAGAATAACTTGAGGATTCTTCTCATCAAAAAAATCATTTAATTCATTTTCTCTAAACGCAAACTGATGAGCACGAGCTTTAGCTTTAAACTCATCATCGTAGCGATATTTTTTTCCCCTTATCATATTATACGTTATACTTATTGAAAATTACTCAAAATAATTTTACACAAAATTTTTAAAGCTTTTAAAACTCTATGAACTCTAATAACCGCGATTCTCTTTTCTAACTCTCATCATACGTTCACTAAATCCACCTTTTCTAATAAAATCATCTGCCAATCTTTGTAATTGTCTAAACAACAAATAATCGGCTTGCTTTATCAAAACAATAGCCATATTAGCAATTGTTTCAGGTGGACGAACCTTTATTAATTCCATAAAAAAATGAGCATTATTATGTTCTCTTCCCAACCGCCTCATCGCTTCTAACTCTACCGAATTTTCCTCCCATTGCCTATAACCACGAGTTTTTAAATAATCTTCATAGTCCTCCAACAACTCTTGTAAACTTGCTTTCGCAACATTTAATAATTTTATCTCCGTTTTACTTGATGTTGCCGAAGCTGCAGAACCTTCTATAATATTTTGTTTTCCGCTCCTTGCAGCCTGCACCATTTGGTCAATAGTGCGATCTCCCCGCTGCAAATAAGTATGACAAAAATAGTACGTTATTTCAAAAATAACATTACTTTTTTGATAACTCAATAATTTCTTATAATTACCAACTCTCGGCAACAACTGCTCATTCATAACTTACTTTTATTTAAAATTTACAATTATGTTTCATAGTACCTTAAGGACTTTAAGGTCGTTAAAGTCTTTAAGGTCGTTAAACTCTCTAATTTTTCAAATCGTCGGCAAACTCATACCATTGATTTTACGATATAAATCAAGGGCATAAACATCGGTCATACCGCTTATATAATCTAATATGCTTTGCACTTTTTCGTAGTCGCTCTCGGCCGACACGTTGTATTGTTGCGGAATGCGACTGAGGAATTGTTTCGAATATGCCTTTTCGGGCTCAAATACTGCTGCCATCAGCACATCAAGCAATTCGCTAATAATCTTATAACCAGCCAACTCAATATCAAGCACCATTTGCGCACGATATATCTTCTTGACCGACACTTTTGAACTATGTTTATATGCCTCACGCAACTCTTCAGGCAAATGGTCAATCAATGCGCCCTGAAATTCGCCATTCAATATCGCCTCTTCGTTGTCGATAAACACCTTACTTACACCATCTATCAACGTTCCCACCACCGAACTACGCAAATAAGAAATCTGCTCATTCTCGTCAGACACCATTTTAAACACCTCATTCTCGGCACGCTCTCTACGTCGCAAAGGCAAATATCTCATCAACAAATCTTTTGTTTCATCGAACGTCAACAAACGCAATTTGTAGGCATCCTCAATATCCATCATTTGATAACATATATCGTCCGCAGCCTCCACCAAATAGACTAATGGATAGCGAGCATATCTGTCTGCATTATACGGATTGCGAATTATACCCAAATCTTCTGCTATACGCTCATACGACTTGACCTCCGACTGAAAGAATCCAAACTTCTGTTTCTTTTTATCGGCAAATCTAGATTCATACGGATATTTCACTATTGATGCTAAGGTAGGATATGTCAACACAAATCCACCTTTACGACGCCCTTCAAACTGATGCGTCAATATACGAAAAGCATTTGCATTGCCCTCAAAAGTAGTCAAATCAGCCCATTGCTCTGCGGTTATATTCAATCTATTGCGATACTCTACCCCTTTGCCTTCTGAAAAGAATGTGCCGATAGCATTCTCGCCCGAATGGCCAAAAGGCGGATTGCCAAGG
>JAZQRP010000048.1:0-7446 GCA_045629685.1 Candidatus Aphodosoma sp.
TCAAAAAAGAACAAAAAAATGGTCTTCCTGAGGACGTAGAAAAAGACGGCGAAGCAGAAGTACAAAAAGTTCACGACAAATTCATCAAAAAAGTCGAAGAAATGCTTGCTGCTAAAGAGAAAGAAATTATGACTATCTAATTCTACCTCTTGATACAAATCTATTCAAATATCAACAATTGCCTGAGGTACTCCAATCTCAGGCAATTTGCCATTAAAAGCAACAGACTACTTCTGCTGCTCATTGTTTTGTGCGCAACAACAATTCATGCACAAAACAACACCGACTTAACCAATTCCTCCCCTATCTTAGGGGAGGTGTCCGAAGGACGGAGGGGTAAAACTCTCAACTCTCAACTCTCAACTCTCAACTCTAATCGTTGGGACGCCCTAATGAATTGGAATTTCATGGCTCTACCCTACCCAAGCTATTCACCCGAAACTTCTTGGCAATTTGGCATCACTGGCGTATGGTATTTCCATACTTCAAAACAAAGCACCCAATTCAGCGACCTCAATTTCGATATGGGCTACACGCTCAACCGCCAATGGTACGTCAACGCCAATTCGCGTATCTATTTCAACACTTCAACTCGTTGGTATCTCGACGCTTACCTATCAGCGAAGCATTACCCCGACCTCTTTTTCGGCACTACCAACAATATCGACTCTGTCTATAACCCCGCACTACGATATACATCCAATTTCATCGACATCCAAGCCCGCCCAAGTTTCTACATATCAAAACATTGGCTCGCTGGCGCAACCATCCGTCTCCGCTACGAAAACTCACAATTAAATACCTCAGAAACTCAAATAGCGCAATATTGTCCCCCTGTTTTAGGGGAACGAGCCCAACGGGCGGAGGGGATCAACAACTCTCAACTCTCAACTCTCAACTCTCAACTTTATAATGGTTTCGGCGAAAACATCTTCCTCGGCATCGGTGGCGCAATCTCTTACGACACTCGCTCTAACAACTACTACCCCCTACACGGACTATTCTTCAAAACCACAATAACTTACTACCAACAATTCTCACTCAACAATTCCTCCCCTAAGTTAGGGGAGGTGCCGCAGGCGGAGGGGTATGCAAACTTTCAACTTTCAACTTTCAACTTTCAAATAGATCTAAGGCACTACATCCCTCTCTACCGCGAGCTCATCCTCGCATGGAATTTCCGCTCTGAAATAGCAGTTGGCAACAACGTTCCATTTCAGCTCCTACCTACCATCGGTGGTCAAGACCTTGTGCGTGGCATACGTCAAAACAAATTCAAAGACAACACACTATTTGCATTACAAACCGAACTCCGTATCCCTATTTGGCGATTCCTCAAAGGCGCAGTATTTGCCTCTATAGGTGATGTTTACAACTACAACAATTGGCATTGGGCGACACCCAAAATCGGCTATGGCATAGGTCTCCGCGCCTGCATCCATCAAGCCAAAACCAACATCCGTCTCGACGTCGCCCGCCAAAACTATTCAAACGACTGGAGCTTCTATTTCACCGTAAAAGAAGCATTTTAATAAAAATTAATCGCAAGGCATGTACTTGAAAAATATCTTAAACCATCTTAACAAATCAAGCACAAATAAACTTCTTGTCCCAAACAATAAGTATGTACTTCTGTTAAAATTAACAACAAATAAAGAATAATTATAAATTCAAAATATGATTGGTTTAGTAATCAAAACAACCGGAGCCGACTACCTCATTCGCAATGAACAAGGCGACTTCTCATGCAAAATCAAAGGCAATTTCCGCATCAAAGGCATCAAGGCCACCAACCCTATCACCGTGGGCGACCGCGTCGAATTCGACCCCGAATCGGGCTATATCACCGACCTTCACGACCGCCGCAACTACATCGTGCGCAAGCCTACAAACCTCTCAAAACAACTCCACGTCATTGCCGCCAACCTCGACCAATGCGTGCTTGTTGTAACTATCGCTAATCCTACAACCGCCACTACTTTCATCGACCGTTTCCTTGCTACTGCCGAGGCGTACAACATACCTACCACCATAGTTTTCAACAAAATTGACCTCCTCGACGACGACCAACTCGACTACCTCAAGGCTATGGACTATCTCTATCGTTCAATCGGTTACAATACTCTCCAAATCTCTGCCACTCAAGGCGTTGGCATCGACCGCCTCAACGAACTCCTCAAGGGCAAAATCACCCTTCTCTCAGGCAACTCTGGCGTTGGCAAAAGCACTATTATTAACCAAATCGTGCCCGACTCACACGCTCGCACAGCTCAAATATCTGACTATCACCACAAAGGTATGCACACCACCACCTTCAGCGAGATGTATGCCATCGACAAAGAGTCGTATCTCATCGACACCCCGGGCATCAAAGGTTTCGGTATGGTAGATATGGAGCTCGACGAGATTTCACACTACTTCCCTGAAATTTTTCGCATCTCCAAAGAGTGCCGTTTCGGCAACTGCTCTCACACCCACGAGCCAGGCTGTGCCGTACTCGAAGCCCTCGACCAACACCTCATCGCCCAAAGCCGCTACCAAAGCTACCTCTCTATTCGCGAAGACATCACCGAAGGAAAATACAGATAACAGCTCCATCGTGCCTTGCCTTAAAATTGCGAGTAAGCGAGAGCAAAGTTAAGCTTGCTTAAACTCTGCCGAGCATGAGCAATTTCAAGTACCTTACCTTAAAAACGCTAAAAAAAGGATAGTAATAAATCCGTTAAGCAGCGGTTTCTGGCGAGATTACACAGGTCAACAACGAAGTGCAAGACTCATGGGCAAAAATCGGAATTTTATAGAGCAGAAAAGACCGCCCGAGTTTAAAGCGCTGTAGGATTTATTGCTAGACTTTAGCGTTTTTAAGCACAGCACAAGACTTTTGGTTACTTTTGGTCACAAAAATAACAAATAAAAAAATGATACAAAAACTAAAAATATTAACCCTACTAATACTAATTTCATGCGCAATCAATGCGCAGAAATTTGTGTATGACATAGATTTTCTCACATTTTTTGATAACAGAGAGAGTTATATTCCGTCATATCCATCTAAAACCTTATTTGGCGCACGACTTTCGCCAGAAATAGGCTTAGAAATTAACGATTCAATCTATGGCAAACACAAACTCATAGCTGGAGCATCATACATACAACCATTTGGTTCTCAATGGACTAATATTAAAATACGTCCAACAATCTACTACCGCTATCGCCAACAAGGCTTCGACCTCTCGCTCGGATTCATACCTTGGCACAACATACGCACCGACTTACCCAACTATCTCTTCAGCGACTCGCTACACTACTTTTCACCTAACATACAGGGTGTTCACTTCGGTTATTCGTCTCGCCATGGCTTTGCTGAATTCATTTGCGATTGGCGAAGTATGCAATCTCCCGAAACTCGCGAAGCCTTCCGCCTACTGCTCACTGGCGAATATCACCACCAATGGTTCTTCGCTGGTGGCAATGCCCAACTCAACCACCTTGCTAGCCGCTTCAATGCCTACGATGGCGTGTGCGACGACATCACAGTCCAACCTTTCATTGGCTTCAACTTCTCACACCTCACCCCACTTGACACCCTCGCTCTTCGCACTAGTTATATCATCAGCTATCAACGCGACCGCAAAAACGAGCAACTATTTATCAATCACGGCTTCCTTGCCGAATTGTCGATGAAATGGTGCTTTTTGCAAGCCGAAAATACCCTCTACGTAGGCAATCCTCTCATGCCACTATACCCACAATATGGCGCACTCCTCAACCAAGGCGAATCATTTTTTCAACACTCTATATACAATAAAACCCAATTTTCCGTTTATATAGTGCAATTTCCTTTTGTTGATATATGCTTCAGTTGGAATCTTCACTACATACCAAACCACCCACTCGCCCATCAACAACTACTCACTGCCCACTTCAATTTATCTGCACTGACAAATTAAATATAATTTAAACATAAGTATTCTTTACTAATTACTGATTAATCACAAGGTGTGTGCTTAAAAAAAACAAGAAAAACATCATACCCACTATAATATCAAACCAACTTTTTTATCCCAAAATTAAATATGTACTTCTGTTAAAATAATAACACAACAATGAAATCACGCATTTGGTTAATAATTCTTGCTGCCGTAATAGTCGGCATATCAATCATTTTCACCAACCACCTTGCTGCATCTATCGCAAAAGAAGAACAACGCAAAATGGAGACTTGGGCTGAAGCCACACGCCTACTTCTCAACGACGAATACTCAGACTTCATATTCAACATCATCGAACAAAACGAAAATATCCCAGTCATCATAGTAGATGATCGCGACCGCTACATCTCTGCCCGAAATTTCAACGAACCTAAAATCAATGTCGAACAATACTACGAAAAACAAATCAAACGCCTCAAAAACACCAATCCCCCAATCGAAATCAAACTCGACGAAACCACAAGTCAATATATCTACTACGACAACTCCAACCTACTCAAGATGTTAGAGTACTTTCCATACATACAACTATCCATAATAGCCCTATTCCTCATGCTCGTTATATGGGCAATCTCAACCAACAAACGCGCCGAACAAGACAAACTTTGGGCTGGTCTCTCTAAAGAAACTGCACACCAACTCGGCACCCCCATCTCATCTCTAATGGCATGGAATGAAATTCTTAAATCAAAAATAGGCGAAAACGACATGATTGTCACCGAAATAGGAAAAGACATCAACCGCCTACACACCATCACCGAACGATTCTCCAAAATAGGTTCTATACCCGAACTATCAAAACAAAATATAAGCCAAATTACCGAGCAAGCAGTAAATTACATGCTAAATCGCACATCTAAAAAAATCACCTACTCCGTCGAGGATACCTCAACCGAACACATCTGCCTCATCTCTACTCCTCTATTCGAATGGGTTATCGAAAATCTTTGTAAAAATGCCATCGATGCAATGGAAGGCAAAGAAGGCTCTATCGACTTCGAACTATTCAACCAAGAAGACTCTCTAATAATCGAAGTAACCGACTCTGGTAGAGGCATTGAACGAGGCAAATTCAAATCTATCTTTGAGCCTGGTTACACCACAAAACAACGCGGCTGGGGACTCGGACTCTCACTCGCCAAACGCATTATCGAAGAATACCACGAAGGCAAAATCTTTGTCAAAAGTTCCGAACTCGGACTTGGCACCACCTTCCGCATCGAACTACCAACCGTGGGAGTTGAGAGTTAAGAATTAAAAATTAATCCTATAGTTACTATAGTCGCTATAGTTGCTATCACCTCTATAGCTACTATCACCTCTACACTTACCACATTCAAATCTCCTATATACCAACAACATAAATATCTAACACAAAATAATCACAACAAAGCTTTGCTATATCAATTATTTTTTGTAACTTTGCACCGCTTTTTATAACATGGACAAACTATCGCAATATACACTCCAATTAAAGACTCTTTCGGTCGGAAATCATCATTATGAATTTGATTTAGACAATCAATTCTTTACTGATGTAGAAGGCCCAGAGATTTATGCAGGGGAAGTTAAAGCCGCAATAGAAGTCAACAAAACATCGCTCAATATCGAACTCAACATCACGCTCCAAGGCAAAGTTGAAACCACTTGCGACCGTTGCCTTGATGCTCTTTGGGTAGATATCGACGTAGAAGAATCATTATACATCAAATTCGGAAAATCTTATAGCGAAGAGAGCGACGACTTAATCATCATTCCAGAGGACGAAGGAACTTTCAATATCGCTTGGACATTATACGAATTCTGTGCACTTGCAATTCCGATTTGCCACTCGCATCCCGATGGCGAATGCAATGCCGAAATGATGAATATTCTCAACCAACATAGCGTACGTGAAATCGACGACGATGACAATAGCGATGATGATATAAAAACAACAGAGAATCACGAGGTTGACCCACGATGGGCTGCCTTGAAAAATATTTTTAACAACTAAACATTTTTAAGTTAAAACGAAATGGCACATCCAAAACGTAAACATTCGAAACAACGTACAGCAAAACGTCGTACACACGACAAAGCTGTAGCTCCTACACTTGCCGTTTGCTCAAACTGTGGTGCAATGCACATCTACCACACAGTATGCCCAGAATGCGGTTACTATCGTGGTAAATTGGCAATCGAAAAAAACGCTTAATCGTTTCGAATTAAAACAGTACAAAAGAGGGTCACTCAATCGAGTAACCCTCTTTCTTTTTTATCTTTTAATTTTCTCGCTAATATACTGCTTAACATTACCATTTTCAAATTTATTTTTAAATACAAACACACAATGAGAGTGTGTATTTGCCAACCCAACCCTCAAGCAAGGTGCAAGCAAACTGCTCCATAGAAAACCACAAAAAAAACACACACTCTCATTGTGTATTCACCACTATTTTCATTCATAACATTTACTTAAAAAATTTTCAAAAAAAATATTTTTATTTGCATATTTTATATTTTTTTAGTACCTTTGCAATACGTTTTACGCATATATTTAACGCATGATAAACAATATAAACATAACATACATAACAAAATAAAACTATAATCCCATGAAAAAATTTTCACTCTATCTCTATTTATGCCTATCTATTTTATTTTCGTCAGAAAATGCATACGCAAAAACCTTTAAATACAACATTTCTCAATTTAATAATTCCAGACAATGGCATTTTAATAATGCTCAAAAAGTAAATCCATTTCAATTCAAAACACCAACAACTTTACAAGACACTATAGGACCAGCTGACTCCTATGGCTTATTACAAGGCCCAGATAACACAAATTGGAGCTACACAATAACCTTTACAAAAAAAGAAAGCTTTTATAATGACGCAACAATTAAGATTTTTAATAATAAAAACGAATTAGTTGGCGAAATCAATGAAGATTTTGACATCAATGCCATAGATAATGACTCTATAATAGGAGTGAATTTTTTAGATATCAATCCAATCATATCTAAAAAATTCTTCAATACCGACAATAATTATGAAATAATGGTCTTCATTCATGCTGTAACCAAAAGCTATAAAGGACGTTATTTAAATCATGTATATTCATTAGGCGGATCAAAAAAAGTTTGCGTAATAGAAGGCACACACCACCTAGCAAAAAACACTTCTCTCAATTCTTACTCAGAAGCTTTTACAATGATATTTCAACGCCAAACAGAAGAAAATGACTCCACATATTTATGCTATGATATTTACAACAAAGCATCTTATAACTCTCCCAATAATCCCGAATTAAAACACACATTCAAAGTAAACTATGCCAATATTGCCTCTTCTGGAAATGAACCATCTCCAATATTCCTAATACAAAATGGCAAAAACATCAACTATGTAATATCACAATACGAAAAACCTTATTTTATACTAAAAGACATCAACAAAGACCCAGAAGT
>JAZQRP010000049.1:0-10042 GCA_045629685.1 Candidatus Aphodosoma sp.
TTTTCTCTCACAGAATCCACGGAATCCACGGAATTCGCCGTAGCTTCGCCGGCGATAATATTCGCTTCGCAAGAGTTGAGAGTTGAGACGATATTTCCGAAGAGCATGGTGTAGGCTTCGGCGGTAGATACGGTTTTATTGCGATTGCGGGCACGGAAGATGCGGTCGGTGATTGTGAATGCATCTGGTCCGCTGAGGCGAATTACGGCGATGCCTCCTGTGCCAGGTGCTGTTGCTATTGCTGCTATGTTCATTATTTATGTGTTCTTTTTCTTGCTTTTAACATAAGTACATAACTAATTTGTAGGTTTACAAATTACAATCTGTATTTCTAACTCTATTAGGATAACTATTTTTTTTAAGTACAAGCCTTGTGATTAATTAGTAATGATTTAGGGTATGTACTTGAAGAAGTTTTTGTCCTTACAAAATTGTAAAATACAGATTATATATTTGAACTTAAAAATTGGATTTGTACTTATGTTGAATATAAAAAATTAGATTCGTTCGAGGACGATTTTGATGAGGCCTTCGATTGAGCCTTTGTATTCGGTGTTCATATTGTGAGAGACGCGACCTGCGATGATGGCGCATACGGTCATAGCTTTGTGGCCAAGTAGGGCAGACATACCAGCGAGGGCAGAGCTCTCCATCTCGAAGTTGGTGATTTGCCATTCCTTATCATCACGAACTGAATTTACTGAGTCCATTGCAAATTGTACTTCGTCGCTAGAATGTTTTGGTGTATAGCGGAACGACTGAATTTTGGAGTTGAGTTCCATGTCGGCAGGACGAGCGCGCACGTAGCGACCTTGAGGACCGTAGAAGCCAGGAGCGGCGATGGTGATGCCTTTGACCATGTCGTGACCAATGCGGTTGACGAGTTCGGCGTCGGCACTTACGACATAAGGAGCAGGTAGGCGACGATTCCAACCAACGTGGTCGCAGAAGGCATTTTCGAGGTCTAAATCAAATATACCGTCAGGCACTTCGTAGTAGTTTAATAAGCCATCGAAGCCCATAGATTTGGCAGCTACGACATACGAACCTACCGGCGAACACTCTTGCAAACCACCCGATGTACCAATTCGCACGAGAGTGAGCGTTGTGTGTTCGGCTTTTTCTTGGCGAGTAGCAAAGTCGATATTGACCAGCGCATCGAGCTCGGTGACAACGATGTCGATATTGTCGCAACCGATGCCGTGAGAGACGCAAGAGAGGCGTTTGCCACGATAGGTGCCTGTGATGGTGTGGAACTCGCGGCTTGAGATGTCACACTCGATTGTGTCGAAATGAGAGGCAATGAGGTCAACGCGTTTAGGGTCGCCACAGAGTAGGATTGTGGTGGCTATTTGGTCGGGACGGACATGGAGATGGAAGATAGATCCGTCGTTGTTGATGATTAGTTCGGAAGCTGGAATTGTGCGCATGGTGTTATAGTTTTAGACAGAATGACATAAGGACAAGAGTTGAAAGTTGAAAGTTGAAAGTTGAAATGTGAAAGTTGAAAAAGCCTTACAGCATTATTAGTCTTATGACTTACGACTTTCTATTTTGTACCAATTTAATAGGCAAAGTTAATGATTTTGTTTTGGATATGCAAGAAATATGCAAAAAAAGAGATGCAAATGTGGTGTTTTGCATCTCTTTTTGTAGTTTTTGTAAGAGGAGTTCTCTTAGTTTAGAATAAAATCACAGACCGGTTGTGTGGTTTGAGGGTTTGCAACTTGATAGACCGACGCAAACGACAACAAGAAGTTGATAGTTGATTGTTTTGGCGATTTGGTTTGTGATTTTGGAGTTTTAAGAGTAGATTTTTCTGTCATAGGCAATCGAATTGAGAGTTGAGAATTAAAAATTGAGAATTAATAATTTTGTTGTTGATTTTTTCATTATAACGATGTGGGGGTGGGGTTTATTGTGTGGGGGAATGGATTTTTTTTGTACTTTATAGACTAAATTTCGTTTTTAATGTATGTTTTAATGGTGTTTTTACGTGTAAATAATCTAATTAAAATGATGCATTTTCACATTTATTATATGTGTTAAAAAATGTTTTGTGTGTTATTTGGTTGATATATAGCGATTAATGAATGTTAAAAATGCGTTTGTTTTTTTTAACGTGGATTTTTGTGATGGTGTGATTGGGATTACTTAACTTTGCAAAGTGGAAACTATGAATTTCAAGAATATTCTTTTTGTTGACAATTTATAATCTAACCTAAATTTCCTAATTGTTTTTTTGAGTTTTTATTGATTATTTCTTTACTGAATATAGTGAAGATAGGGGGATTATTGTCTAATTTTTAAAACTTTAGCCTATTGAAACGAGATTTACTTTTTAGAGTTTTTCGCTCATATATGCGATTTGTACATGATTCGTTGTACTACAGAAATGTTGATATTATTGGGCGTGAGAATGTGCCAGAATATGGTACGCCTACGCTTGTAGTGGCTAATCATCAGAGTGCGTTGAGTGATCCGATAGGATTGCATTTTGCATTTCATAAAGAGAAGGTTACGATATTTGCTCGTGGTGATATATTCAACAATCCGAAGTTAGGTGGGTTCTTTCGTTGGATTGGTCTATTGCCTGCTTATAGATTGAGAACTGATGGCGAGGAGACATTAGGTAAGAATTATGGAGTGTTTGAAGAGGCAGGCGATAGATTGTTGGATGGAGGAATTGTGGCAATATTTCCAGAAGCAGTGAATCAAGATAAGCATTGGTTGGGTGAGTGGTCGCAAGGATATTTGCGTATGGCATTTGAGGCGGCAGAGCGTGATGAGTTTAAGACAGACATTAAGGTGTTGCCCGCAGCGGTGCATTATAGTCATTATTTTTCGGCTCAGAAAGATATGATGGTTAAGTTTGGTGAACCTATGAGTTTGATGCCTTATTATGAGCGATATAAGTCGAAACCACGCACAGTGTGGCGTGAGGTAAATGCAGAGATGAGGCGGAGAGTGGATGATATGATGCTGAATATAACGGATTTGGATAATTATGATGCAATAGACTATATTCGAGAAACTTATGGAGTAAGGTATGCCCGTAGGCGTGGTGCTAATCCACGAGTTTTGCCTGAGCGATTGATTACGGATAAAGAACTATGTAGAGGGTTAGAGGAGAATAGTGATGCGTTGAAAGATGTGTATGCCGAAGCCTTGTTATTAAAAGAGTTTACGCAAAGAGAGGGGTTGAAGGATTGGGTGTTTGATTATCATTGGACGTGGTGGCGAGCTGTGTGTGGTGTGTTGTTTTTGTTGGTGATGTTGCCACTTTATTTGTTTGCTTTGATACCACATATTTTGATTTTTTATGCACCGCAACCATTAGTTAAGAAATTTTATAAGAAAGGTAATGAGTTTACGGCATATACTATGTTTGCTGGTGGAATTAGGTATGCTGTTAGTGCATTGTTTTCTATCCCAGTGTGTTATGGAACTGTGTTTGTGGTGGATTGGTGTTTGATGAATTTTTGGATTGCGCTGTTGCACGTGATGATGTTGCCTGTGTTGGGTCGATTTGCATGGTACTATAGGTTGTATTTTATCAAATTGCGCGGTGTGTTTCGTTATCGTAGAGGATTGAAGCGTAGAGGGGAATATATGGAATGGACGGAGAGACGGAGGAGATTGTTTGATAAGTTAGAAAAGATAAGTTTTTAATTAATCATTAATCATAGTTTTATGGAAAAAAGAGTAGTTATTACGGGTATGGGTATATACTCGTGTTTAGGAAAAACGCTTGAAGAGGTGCGCGATTCGCTTTACACAGGTAAGTCGGGGATTATATTTGACCCTATTCGCAAAGAGATGGGTTTTCGTTCGGCATTGACTGCTGAATTGCACGAGCCTGATTTGAAGAAGGTTTTGAGTCGCAACCAGCGTGTTTATATGCCAGAGCAAGCCAAGTATGCCTATTGTGCTACGGTTGAGGCTTTGCGCAATGCAGGTATCGACCAAGACTATTTAGATGCGCATGAAGTGGGTGTTTTGTATGGTAATGATTCGACAGCCGATGCTGTGGTGAAGAGTGTTGATACCATGCGTGAGAAGAAAGATACTACGTTGGTAGGGTCGGGTGCGATATTTCAGTCAATGAACTCAACGGTTACGATGAACCTTGCTTGTATATTCAAATTGAAGGGTATGAACCTAACAGTTTCGGGTGCATGCGCTTCGGGGTCGCACGCTATTGGTCTTGGCGCAATGTTGATACGCAATGGTTTGCAAGAGATGGTTATATGTGGTGGTGCACAAGAGGTTAACCCATTTTCGATAGGTTCGTTTGATGGAATTTCGGCTTTTTCGGTTAGAGAGAGTAACCCAACGAAGGCTTCTCGTCCGTTTGACCGAGACAGAGATGGTTTAGTGCCAGGAGGAGGTGCAGCTACAGTGATTATCGAAAGCTACGAAAGCGCAGTGCGTCGTGGTGCACCTATATTGGGCGAGATATTGAGTTATGGATTTTCGTCGAATGGCGACCATATATCAGTGCCAAATGTAGATGGTCCAAGTCGTTCGTTGCAGATGGCTATACGATTGGCAGGCATTGATTTGCGCGATATAGGTTATATAAATGCACATGCTACATCGACACCTGTGGGCGACAAGAATGAAGCAAAAGCGATTTATAACGTGTTTGGCGATGCGTGTCCTGAGGTTACATCGACTAAATCGCAGACAGGGCATGAAATGTGGATGGCTGGAGCATCGGAGGTGATATATTCGATGTTGATGATGAAAAATGAGTTTATTGCGCCTAATATAAATTTTGAGAATCCAGATGAAGATTCAGCTAAATTGAATATTCCTGCTAAGCGTGTAGATAAGAAATTTGATATCTTCTTGTCGAATTCGTTTGGATTTGGTGGTACAAATTCTACGTTGATTATAAAGAATTTATAATTTTATTAACAATTAAAAAATTGACAAAAATGAACAAAGAAAGATTAATTTTACGAGTAAGAGAAATTTTGGCAGAAGAGTTTGAAAAAGACATTAATGACTTGACTCCAGATGCTAATGTTAAGGCGACATTGGAACTTGATAGTTTGTCGCTCGTGGATATGGTGGCTTTGATTGAAGCCGAATTCAAAGTGAAAGTTACAGGTACTGAGGTGGCGCAAATCAAAACATTTGCTGAGCTTTATGACTTTATTGAGGAACGCTTGAAATGATAAAAGAAAGTAGTAAGTCGTAAGTATTAAGAAAGACTTTCGCTTACGGCTTACTGCTGATTTAAAAATTATGAAATCTTATTTGATGAAAGGGAAGGAGTTGTATCGGTTAATACCACAACGACCTCCAATTGTTGAAATTGATACGTTGTATGAGGTATCGGCAACCGAAGCTCATACTGGGTTGACTGTGTGTGAAAACAATTATTTTTATGAAGATGGTAGATTGAGCGAAGCGGGTTTGATTGAGCATATAGCCCAATCGGCAGCGGCATTTGCGGGATATACGACATATTTGCGAGGCGAAGAACCTCATCTTGGATTTATTGGCGAAATAAAGAAGTGTAAAATTTATGAACTGCCAGTTTTAGGTTCAGATTTACACACTTGGATAGAATTTGTGTCGGATGTTAATGGAGTGTCGTTGATGAAAGCATTTACTACAGTTGATTTAAAAAAAATAGCTGAATGTCAGATAAAAATATTTTTACGATAATGTTAGAAAATAAGTTTTATATGATAATAAATATTAGCAATGATTCTGGATTTCACGTGTTTGAAGTGGAATTATTGCAAGATTGTGATGTGTATGAAGGTCATTTTCCAGGTGAAGCAATTGCACCAGGTGTGTGTAATATACAAATGATAAAAGAGTGTGCCGAAAAGGTTATTGGACATAAATTATTGATGTACAATCTGCAACAAGTGCGCTTGACGGCGCTGGTAAAACCCGATGTGCATAGTCGTTGCGAAGTGCGATTGCAATTGCAGACATTGAGCGACGAAGAATATAAACTTCACGCTACTGTCGGTAGTGGTGATGATATTTATTTAGATTTAAAAGCTCAAATTTGCTATTAAAAACAACATTTATCATTATTTTGATCTAAATATAGGATTTTAAAGAGGATATAACGTCTATAATTATGTATTATGAATATATAATAATCGGCTCAGGTTTAGGAGGTTTGCAATGTGCATATCGACTTACCAAGCAAGGACATAAGGTGTTGGTTCTCGAAAAAGAACCTCAACCTGGTGGTTGCTTACAAACATTTCGTCGTGCTGGTGTCGAATTTGATACAGGGTTTCACTATGTAGGAGGTCTCGAGCAAGGTCAGCCCTTGCGACAATTGTTTGAGCGATACGACCTTATGTCGCTTCCGTGGCAAAAGATGGATGCCGAATTCGACCATGTTTATATAGGCGACCGACATTATGCTTTTACACAAGGCTATGATGCTTTTATCGATCGTATGGCTCAAGATTTTCCTCACGAACGAGATAATTTAGTTAATTTCACAACTTTGCTTCGTGAAGTGGGCGAGCACACATTCGATGCTTTCAGTCGTCGTTCGACCGATGAATTTTATACTCAATCGCTTTTTGCTCGTTCGGCGTATAAATATTTAAACGATACTATTCACGACCCTCAGCTTCGTAAGGTCTTGTCTGCTACATCGCTCAAAATGCAACTCGATGCCGACACTTTGCCACTTTACATTTTTGCTCAAATCAATAGTTCTTTCATTCAAAGTGCTTATCGTTTACGTGGTGGTGGGCGTATGATTGCCGATGCGTTGACTGCTAAAATACGTACTATGGGTGGCGAAGTGCGCCTTAATTCACCTGTTGCTGAATTGATTGAACGCAACGGACAAATAGCCGAAGTTGTGATAAATACAGGCGAACGCTTCTCGTGTGATTGTGTGATAAGTAATGTTCATCCTAATGCGACCTTATCTTTGATAAAAGAAAATACATCTATTCGCAAGATATATCGTTTGCGTATCAATTGTTTACAAAATAGTATGGGTACATTTACGATTAACGTAAAACTCAAACCTGAAGCAATGCTCTATCACAATCATAATCTCTTTATTCACACCGAGCAAGTTGATCAGTGGCGTTATCAGCCAAGCCATATACCACAACAAGTTATGGTATCATGGGGTGTGCCACGCGCTAATTCCGTATGGGCTGAGACTATCGACCTCATAGCCCCAATGTCATTTACCGAAGTGACAGAGTGGAGCAATTCTCGTTTGGGGCATCGACCTGAGGCATATAAAGAATTTAAGGCTCGCAAAGCCGAACAACTCATACAATTTGCAGCACAATATCTACCCGAACTCCCTGCTGCAATTGAGCGTATATATATTTCAACACCACTCACATACATGCATTATACTGCAACTCAAGAGGGTTCTGCCTATGGCATCATGAAAGACTATAACAATCCAATGACAACCATTCTTACCCTTCGCACACCAATTTCTAATCTCTTCCTAACAGGTCAAAATCTCAATCTTCATGGCATACTTGGAGTATCAATGACAACCGAACTAACCCTTCGTCAGATAACAAAACAATTATAATAAAAACATGAATTACGCATTAGTTACAGGCGGTAGTCGTGGCATCGGTCGCGCTATCTGCGTTAAATTAGCTCAAATGGGCTATCGTGTAGTTGTCAATTATCTCAACAACGATGTTGAGGCACAACACACTCTCGAACTTATTAAACAAGCTGGTTCTGAAGGCGAACTGCTCAAATTCGATGTTAGCGATTATGAAGCAACTAAAGCCGTCATCGAAGCATGGCAAACAGCTCATGCTGGCGACTATATATCAGTATTAGTCAACAATGCTGGCATCCGTAAAGATAACCTCATGGTATGGATGGAGCATGAAGAGTGGTTTAAGGTGATAAACACTTCTTTGTCATCTTTTTATAACGTAACTCAACCTCTATTGCAACCGATGATACGCAACAAATATGGTCGTATAATCAACATAGCATCACTGTCAGGACTCAAAGGACTACCTGGACAATGCAATTACTCAGCAGCTAAAGGAGGATTAATAGCCTCAACCAAAGCGTTAGCTCAAGAAATCGGACGTAAAAACATAACTGTTAATGCCGTTGCTCCTGGGTTTATTCATACCGATATGGTTGACGGACTCGATGAATCAACTATCAAACAAACAATCCCGATGGCACGTTTCGGAGAGCCTGAAGAAGTTGCATCCCTCGTTGCGTTTCTTGCCTCAAAAGAAGCATCATACATCACAGGCGAATGCATCTCTATCAACGGTGGACTATACACATAAATCAAGCAAACTACAACATACTATAAATATAGGATAAATATACTATAAACATACTATAAATATACTATAAACATATTATAGAGCTATGCGCAAACTATATATTCTTACTTTAATATTGCTGTTTCCCGTAATAGCAATGTCGCAAACCAACCCTATCGCGCTAATAAAAAATGCAGGGTCTGTGACCTCTGATATTATTTGTGATTTTACACAGCAACGCCATACTGTTGTGTTCAATAAAGTAGAGACTCTTGAAGGTAAACTCTATTTTTCTGCAACAGACCGAATGTCAATGCATTACACCAATCCGCCAACTAACTTATTGGTCATTAATAGCAACCAATTCTATATGGCTTCGGGTAAACGAAAAAATCTTTTCAATCTAGCGCAAAATGCAACTATGCGCTCTCTTGCCCACCTCTTGCTTAATAGTATGCATGGTGATGTTGAGGCAATTGCAACCGAAACAGGCGCAAAAATAGAGTACACGTCAGATGCTCAGTATCATATTTTTACACTTACAAAAACTAAACGCGAAATCAAAGGTTATCGGAGAGTAGTGTTAAAATATGCCAAAACTGACCTACTGCTTCATTATATGCTACTTGAAGAACATTTTGGCAACTACAACATTTACACACTCACTAATCATACCCTTCAAACTCCATCTCCTGATAAGTATCTTATTCCTAAAAAGCAATAACTAAAAACCCCACCTATTTCGAATGTGAAATAGGTGGGGTTTTGTTTGGTTATTATTTTATTGTGTTGCGATGTGCGGATTAGTTGACGCGGTTCATTTTGTGGTGTTCGTTGTGGAGGAACCAGTTGATGTTGTCGCAGCAGCAGTGGCACATGGCGATGCGCCCGTCGATGGTGCCTGTGCCGATGTGAGGCGAGAGGACTACGTTGTCGAGTTCGAGAAGTTCGGGTGTTACATGTGGTTCGAACTCATATACATCGAGGGCTGCACCATAGAGGTGACCACTGCGAAGGTGGCGAACGAGTGCTGCTTCGTCGATATGAGCTCCGCGAGCAGTGTTGATGAGCACGGCACCTTGTTTCATCATAGAGAGAGTATCTTCGTTGATAATATGATGAGAGTCAGGAGTGTAAGGGAGGTTGAGCGATACGAAATCGGAAGTGCGCAATAGGGTTTCGAGGTCGACATATTCGGCATTGTAGCGACGTTCGATTTCTTCAGAGAGGCGACGGCGGTTGTTGTAGATAATCTTCATACCACAAGCAACGGCACGACCTGCGATAGATTGTCCGATGTTGCCCATACCGATGATACCGAGGGTTTTGCCATAGATGGCGATGCCGAGATTGTTCATCACGCCAAATTCGATGTCGGAATTAGGTTGGCGCATACGGCGGTCGAGTTCGGCAGTGCGGTGGCAGATGGCGAGCATGAGAGTGAAAGCGTGCTCAGCAGTAGGTTCGATGACAGGACCAGGGGTGTTGGTTACGGGGATGCCACGGTCGCGAGCTGCAGCGATGTCGACATTGTTGAAACCTACGCCGAAGTTGGTGATAAGCTTGAGGTTAGGCGCAGCAGCAATCATTTCGGCTGTGATTTTGTAGTCGAAAGTAGATAGAAGTATGTCGGCATCGGCAAGATGCTCGATGAGTTCGGTTGGAGTGAATTTTGCGGCTTCGGGCATAATGATGTTATGCTCGCTGATAGAAGTGAAGCCTTCGATAGGGAGTTTGGTTGTTAAAAGAATATTCATAATTTA
>JAZQRP010000050.1:0-4447 GCA_045629685.1 Candidatus Aphodosoma sp.
AACAGAACGTGAACTTTACAAAAATGTAAAATTGTTCTATACACCTAATACAGAAAATGGTGTCTTCTCTCTTACATTGAAATATGGTGTAGGTACTCACGAAATGCCAAAACTTCAATATGCTGCATCTTTGATGAACACAGCAGGTATGATGCCTAACCTCGATGCTCAAGCAGTTCGTCGTCAATATTCTGAACTTGGTGCTACATTTGGTTTTAGCGTATCAGATAGCTATTTCTATATCACTGTTAATGGCGATGAGAAAAACTTGGATGCAATCCTTGCTCTTCTTTCTAAACACGTGATGATGCCTAACCTCGATGACAAACAAATCAAATCAGTTATTTCTAACGCTTATTGGAGCCGTTATTCAGAAAAACGTAATCCAGAAGTAGTAGCAGATGCTCTTCTTCAATATGTTCTTTATGGCGAACACTCTCACTATATCGATCGTATTCCAATGGAAGAACTTTACAAATATTCTGTAACTCCTGATGGTGAAATCATTGAAAACTATTTGGTTAACAAAACTAACCTTACAACAACTATTCAAGAAGCATTTGGTTATGCTGTAGATATTCACTATTGCGGTCAAAAACCAATTGATGAAGTTGCTAAATCAATGAATGCTATCCCAATGAAAGAGCGTATGATGGATACAAATTCTCCTCATTATCACGCACGTCAAACATACGACAAAACAAATGTTGTGTTCTTGGCAGATAGCAAAGTGCAACAAGCGAAAGTTTATTTCTATGCTAACTCTAACCCTTACGATATCAAAGATGAAGTTGGTTACGATGCATTCAACCAATACTTCTCAGGTGGTTTTAGCGGTCTTGTAATGAACGAAATTCGTGAAAAACGTTCAATGGCTTATACTGCTTATGGTTATGTTTCAACTCCTTCTATCGCTGGTAAAGATTCTTATCTCTTCGGTTATGTTGGTACACAAGGTGATAAAGTAGCAGATGCAATTGATGTATTTATGAGCCTTTTGACAGATATGCCTGCTCCTGAAAATGCAGAAGAACGTATGGAAAATATCCGTACTTATCTCCACCAATCAGCTTTGACTGCTAAACCTGGTATGCGTGCTAAGAGTCAAGTGTTTGAACAATGGAAAAAACTCGGTTATACTGATGACCCTGCTAAAGTAAATATGACTGCTATTGATAATCTTACTTATGAAGATATCAAAGCTTTCTATGAAGCAAATATTAAAGGTAAACCAGTTACTATCGTTGTAATCGGTGACCCTAAAACTATCGACCAAAAAGCAATTCAAGCTAAATGGGGCAAAATTACAAAAATGTCTCCTAACAAATTGTTCAAAGGTGGTCTATAATTGATATGTAATATAAAAAGGAAGAGGTTAACTAATTAAGTTAACCTCTTTTTTTATTTGCTATGCAGACATCGCAATGTCCACAGGGTTGAGTGTTTGATTGTCCAAAATATCGAGCCAATAGCACCGACCGACACTCGTTTTTGGTCGAATATTCGTAGATAGACACAAGTCGAGCATACATACGGTCTATTCTATTTTCGTATGCCACAGGCGGAATATATAGTGTTTCGGCATCTTGGCGGTCAGTATTATAAATCAATAGTGGTGTTCGTTTAAATGGTACATATTGTACAATACCAACTCGGTGTAGCCAAATAAGATAAGCATATATAGTTTCGCGTGTGGTATGTGCCAAAATAGCTATTCTATCTTCATTTATATGTTTTGCATCAGTAAATATGCCTGTATATGTGCGTAGTATCGTTTCAAGTATTTCATCTTTATCGGGATGCTCCATGCGCCATTCGTAGAGTTTCGATGGGTGCATGATAACTTTTAACTTACTTGGACTTTCCATCTCTTCGGTGAGAGTGATGTAGCCAGCCCATTGCAGAATATTGAGAGCCCCCATTGTGAGCGAATAAGAGAGCTTGCAAACATGACAAAACTCCTCTAACTTAAAAGGATATACAGCCCCCTCGCCAGAGCCTTCGCCTATTACATAATAGTTGGCAAGATGTTGATACACAGCCCGCACATACTCTTTAGGAGGGAATACCTTTTCGTGACGACGTACTAATTGTTCCACCGACGATGGCGTAGTAAGCAGTACGGCGTATGACTTCTGTCCATCCCGCCCTGCACGTCCAGCCTCTTGATAATATTGCTCAAGTGCATCTGGTATGTCATAGTGAATTACCAATCTAACATCCGATTTATCAATCCCCATACCAAAGGCATTCGTTGCACAAAGAATACGAGTCTGTCCTGACATCCAACTATTCTGGCGCTCTTTACGCTCTTGAGGTTCAAGACCTGCATGGTAGTAATTCGCCGAAAAGTCCATCGATTGTAGCATTTTAGCCACCTTTTCAGCGCCATCACGTGTACGAGTATATACGATTGTCGAGCCGACTACCGAATTCAGTATCTTAAATAATTGAGCATCTTTATTATCCGTCATACGCACCACATAACAAAGGTTATGACGTTCTACACTCGCTTGAAACATATTGCTTGGCGTGCGAAAAGCGAGTTTATCTTTTATGTCGGTTACTACATCAGGAGTAGCCGAAGCCGTCAAAGCCATAATTGGCACATCTGGATACATCTCTCGCAATTCGGCAATTTTCAAGTACGACGGGCGGAAATCGTAACCCCATTCCGAAATACAATGTGCCTCATCCACAGCAATAAAACTAAGTTGAAGGAATTGTAAACGTTTGAGGAATAAGTCCGACTGTAGGCGCTCAGGGGCAACATACAACATTTTGAATGCTCCATACTGCGCCTGTTCCAGTATGTTGAACACCTTATCACGATTCATACCCGCATGTATCACTTCAGCGCGAATGCCACGTTTGCGCAAATTTTGTATCTGGTCAGTCATCAAAGCAATCAGAGGCGACACAATCAGAGCCATACCCTCCATAGCCAACGCAGGCACTTGATACGTTAGCGACTTGCCACCCCCAGTTGGCAATATAGCAAGCGTATCTTTTCCCGACCCAATGCACTCAATTATATCTAATTGCAACGGCCGAAAATTATCATAACCCCAATTCTCCTTTAATATTTTGTGATACATTTTGATAGATTTTTTGTGATTGCAAAGATACAAAAAATCCTCGAAAGCATGATGTTTTCGAGGATTTTTGTTTGGTTGTTTATAGAACTATTTTTTCCACTTCGCCACCCATTGTGATGAGGTAGATGCCACGTGGAAGGGTGATGGTTGTGGCGTTGCCAGAGTAGATTAGGCGACCTGCGGCATCGAGGATGTGGTAGTTTTCGGTTGCGCCTTCGATGTGGAGAGTGCCGTTGGTTGTGTAGATGTTAGTAGATGAGATTTTTGAGTTTTCGAGGTCCACAGGATTTCCGCCTTGTGTTATTTGGAAGTATGCATATAATTCTGTGTTTTCAGTAATATAGAATTCGTATGGATTTTCAGTGCTACCATCGCTCCAGCCAACAAATTCAAATCCTTTGATAGGCTCTGCTGTGAGAGTGATTTTCACACCTCCCATATTTGGACTATATGAATGAGCAATTAAAGTGTAAGTATTTAATTCGAACTCAGCAGTGTATGTTTTGTTTTCGGTTACAGTTATGATGCGAGGGTTGTCGGTGTTGCCGTCCGACCATTGAGCGAAACGATAGCCTGTATTTGCTGTAGCAGTGAGAGTTACTTCTGCGCCATGAGCATATTCGCCACCTTCGGTTACAGAGCCCATAGCGTCGTCGTTTACTGCAGTTGAGATAGCGAATGTGTTAGCCTCGAAAATAGCAGTGAAAGTAGAGTCTTGAGTAACAACCACGGTGCGAGGATTGTCGGTAACGTCGTCCGACCATTTCACGAAGCGGTAACCATCGTTGGCGGTAGCGGTGAGGGTTGCTTCGTCGCCATTATTATAGTAATCACCACCTTCTACAACACCCCATTCAGCATTATTTGCAATAGCAGTCAGTTTTTTATAATCCACATCAATAGTTTCGATATTAAAGAATTGTCCCCAATAAGAATGTCTATAATAATTTTTATATGCTTTTTGTGGTACTACTAAGATACATGTCTGTGTATTTATACCTAAATTATTGGCATTAGGAGGTATATTACCAAGGCATGTAATAGTGTCAAGTGTATTGTTGGTATTATACCAAGCCTCTTTTTCAAAAGCAAAAGTTAGTTCTCCAATATTAATTACGCTACTAGGTATTGTTATGGTTTTTAAAGAAAAGCAACCTGCAAAAGCTCTTTCTCCAATATTATTTACATTATTATGGATATAAATTGATGCTAAAGATGAACAATTTTCAAATGTTCCATCTCCTATTGAAGTTACATTATCAGGAATTATAAATTCAGTTAAAGATGTACAGTTACTAAAGAAACCATTACAGTAATATGTATCACATTCAAGTCGGAGGCCAAGCGGT
>JAZQRP010000051.1:0-9581 GCA_045629685.1 Candidatus Aphodosoma sp.
AAGTATGTCGGCATCGGCAAGATGCTCGATGAGTTCGGTTGGAGTGAATTTTGCGGCTTCGGGCATAATGATGTTATGCTCGCTGATAGAAGTGAAGCCTTCGATAGGGAGTTTGGTTGTTAAAAGAATATTCATAATTTATAGATTTATTTTAACAGAAGTACAAAAATTTATTAGTTGATTAATTAATTTTATTTGTATTTTCTAGTTTTTGCGGATGTATTTGTTTTTAAAGTACAAGCCTTAAATCATGTTTAATCACAAGGCATGTACTTGAAAACAGAATTTCGCCTTGCAAGACTCAGAAATAACTTCTATAGAATGTGAGCCAATAATTGAATTATGTACTTATGATTAAAAAAATTAGTGCGTTATTTTGAACATGATTTCGCGGAGTAGGTCGCGTTGAGATGTGCTTGTGTCGCCGAAACCTTTGCTGCGCACGTCGAGTTCGCGGAGGAGACCTATGGCATAGAGTGTGCGAGCAGAGTTGTAAATTGTGGCTGCGTGTTGATAGTCTTTTACGAAATAAGGATTGATTTTGAGTTCGGCAGCTACGTTGGCTTGAGATTTATCTTTGAGTGAGTGATACAACAATAGATTAGCGAAGAAGTTGAAAACAACGGTGGTAGTGACTACGATAGGGTTGTTTTTGGGGTCTTTGGCGAAGTGGTCGATGATGCGATTGATTTTGAGAATGTCGCGGTCGCCAAGGGCTTTGACAAGTTCGAAGTTGTTGTAGTCCTTAGAAATACCGATGTTGCGCTCGACCATTGCGGAGTCGATACGACGAGTTTCGGAGTTGTTAAGCAGGATGAGGAGTTTGTCGACTTCGTTTACCACCTTGCTGAGTTGAGTGCCGAGAAATTCGGCAAGCAGATTGGCGGCTTTGGGTTCGATATCAGCATTATGCTCGCGCACATAGGTGGTGATCCACGAAGGGATTTCGTTGTCGTATTTGCGTTTAGATTCGAAGAGAATGCCAGTGGTAGCGATGTCTTTAACAAACTTTTTGCGAGCATCGACAGTGCCATATTTGTAGCAAAGGACTATAACGCTAGATGCGAGAGGTTGTTTGAGGTAGGCGCTGAGATTGTCGAAATTCTTGATATTTTGAGCTTCGCGCACCATGATGAGTTGGTATTGGCTCATCATAGGGTAGCGTTTGGCAGCCATTATGATTTCGTCGCAGGTGGTGTCTTTGCCATAGAGAAGAGTCATGTTGAACTCTTTTTCGTCGTCGGTGAGCAGATTTTTTTCGATATAGTCAGCGATAAGGTCGATGTAGTAGTCCTCTTCGCCATGTAGGAGATAGATGGGTTTCCAATCGCCTGATTTCATTTGGTTGATGATCTGCTGGTATGTTATGCCTGCTTGTTTAGCCATAAATATAATTTGAAAGTTGAGAGTTGAAATTTGAAAGTCTATGTTGAGTAGTAGCTTTCAGTTTTGGATATTATTCGTAGCGGAGGTGTTTGATTGTGCGAGAGTTGTGTTGTAGGCTTGAGAGGGCTTTGATGCCGATAGTGAGGTGTTCGTCGACGAAGTTTTGGGTTACGTGTTTGTCAGACTCTTCGGTTTTGATGCCTTCGGGGTGCATTGGCATGTCGCTGACAAGAAGGAGTGCGCCTGTTGGTATTGCATTGTGGAATCCGACGGTGAATAGAGTGGCAGTTTCCATGTCGATGGCTATACTACGCACGGTTTTTAGGTGTTGTTTGAATTCATCGTCGTGCTCCCAAACGCGGCGGTTGGTGGTGAATACGGTGCCAGTCCAATAGTCTTTGCCAAAGTCGCGGATGTTGGAGCTAACGGCACGTTGCATATTAAATGCAGGCAGAGCAGGTACCTCGGGAGGAAAATAGTCGTTGGATGTTCCCTCGCCACGAATAGCGGCACTAGGGAGGATGTAGTCGCCTACTTTGTTTTTGTCTTTGAGACCTCCACATTTGCCGAGAAATAGTACGGCTTTAGGTTGGATAGCACTGAGGAGGTCCATTATGAGCGCCGCATTAGGTGAGCCCATTCCGAAGTTGATTATAGTGATACCGTTTGCGCTGGCAGATAGCATATTGCCATTGCGACCCATGACTTCAACGCCAAACTTTTCGGCGAAAAGTTCGATGTAATTGTTGAAATTGGTGAGTAATATATATGGAGTGAATTGGTCGAGAGGGCGTTTGGTGTAGCGAACTAACCAATTTTCAGTTATTTCGGTTTTTGTTTTCATAGTTTTTAGGGAAGCCAATGGTTTATATTTATTTCTGCAAAGGTACGATTTTTTTTGAAGAAAAAAAAGATTAAGATAAATTATATTGAGTTTTTTGTGAATGATATTGGTTATTTGCGAAAATTTGTTTATCTTTGTATGTTTGAAATATTATGTTTGTTTGAATTTTTAATCACTTATGAAACAAGAGATTGAACGCTTGCGCGAAGAGATTCGCGGACATGAATATCGCTATTATGTGGAGAATGCGCCTACGATTAGCGACCAGGAGTTTGATGCGTTGATGCACCAATTGATAAAATTGGAGGCGGAAAATCCAGATTGTTTCGATCCAAATAGTCCTACACAACGTGTAGGTAGCGACTTGGCTCAAAGTGGGTTTGAACAGGTGGAGCATCGCTATCCAATGTTATCATTGGGAAATACATATTCAGAGGGGGAGGTGAGAGAGTGGTATAATAGAGCTTTGAAAGAATTAGGAATGAGTAATGAGGAATTAGGAATTGAAGTTGTGTGTGAGTTGAAATTTGATGGTACGAGTATTTCGCTTTGGTATGAAAATGGTGAGTTGGTGAGGGCGGTGACTCGAGGTGATGGTGTGAGAGGCGATGATGTTACACGTAATGTGCGTACAATTAAAAATATACCTCTTAAGATTACAGATAATAGATTACAGATTACAGATAGTGTGGAGTTTCGTGGGGAGATTTTGTTGCCTTGGAAAGAGTTTGAGCGTTTGAATGCTGAACGAGAGAGAGAGGGAGAGTCTTTGTTTGCTAATCCACGTAATGCCGCTTCGGGTACGTTGAAATTGCAAAATTCGCGCACTGTAGCAAAGCGTAATTTGATTGCACAAATTTATAATACACAATTAAGTAGTAATTTTATCACTGAAGGTTCAAAGACAGATAATTCTCAACTCTCAACTCATTATGGTACATTGCAGTGGGCGAAGCAGTTGGGTATGCCTGTGAGCGATACGACAAGAGTGTGCAAATCGATTGATGAGGTGATGGAATTTATTGCCTATTGGGATGTGGAGCGTAAGAATTTGCCTGTGGCTACGGATGGTATTGTGTTGAAGGTTAACGACCTAAATCTACAGAAAAATCTTGGTTTTACGGCGAAATCGCCTCGTTGGGCTATAGCATATAAATTTCAGGCAGAAAGAGCATTAACTCGATTAAATTCTGTGTCTTATCAAGTTGGTCGTACGGGAGCAATCACGCCAGTAGCAAACCTTGAGCCTGTGCAGTTGTCGGGTACAGTAGTGAAACGCGCTTCATTGCATAATGCCGATATTATAGCAGGACTTGATTTGCATATCGGTGATATGGTATATGTTGAAAAAGGTGGCGAAATAATACCAAAAATTACAGAAGTAGATAATTCGCAGCGAAAAGAAGACGCAGAACGTGTAGTGTTTATAGAAAAATGTCCTGAATGTGGCACTGAATTGGTACGTATAGAAGGTGAAGCGGCGCATTATTGTCCGAATGAAACAGGATGTCCGCCTCAACAAAAAGGCAAGATAGAGCACTTTGTGAGTCGTAAGGCAATGAATATAGATGGGTTAGGAAGTGAAACAATTGCGATGCTATATGATAAGGGATTGATACATGACGTGGCAGATTTATATACTTTGACTATAGGCAAATTGGCACGCATGGAGCGTTTGGGTGAGAAATCGGCACAAAATATTGTAGAAGCAGTGCAGAAATCTACAGAAGTGCCATTCGAACGCGTGTTGTTTGCACTCGGAATACGTTATGTGGGTGAGACTGTGGCAAAGAAATTGGCAACAGCGTTTGGGTCGATGCAAGCTTTGTCTGTGGCTAAGCGGGAGGAACTTATAGCGGTTGATGAGATAGGCGAACGAATAGCTGATAGTTTGATAGAGTATTTTGATGATATGCGAAATATGCAACTCATTGAACGTTTGCAGAATTTTGGAGTCAAAATGGAAGGACGAGTTGCTCGAGCAGAGTTGTCGAACAGATTAGAAGGGTTGACCATTGTGATAAGTGGTACGTTTGAACATCATTCGAGAGATGAATATAAAGCAATGATTGAGGCGCATGGTGGAAAGAATGGTAGTGGAGTGACATCGAAAACGTCGTTGCTACTGGCAGGCGCAAATATGGGACCTGCAAAATTAGAAAAAGCAGAAAAGTTAGGCGTGAAGATTGTGTCAGAAGCAGAGTTTTTGGAAATGGTAAAATAAGTTGTTTTTTAAACATAAGTACATATTTTACGTTTGTAGGCTTTTATAAATTGCAATACCTCTTTTGAAATTTAGTAAGGACAATCTATTTTTCTAAGTACAAAAAAATATGTACTTATATTGAAAGAGAATTTTGTACTTATGTTAAAATAAGAATACTATGCTAAAGAGAATAAGACAATATTTTTTTGATAGAGCGATGAAAAAGGTGGCGAGGGCGTCGCATTATCGCTCGTGGGAGAATATTCGCACTATATTGGTATTATTCGAGAGTGATTTGCAAGAGAAGAATGCTGAAGCTCGTGCATTTGTGAAGGCATTGCAAAACGAAGGAAAGAGAGTGGTAGCATGTTGTTATGTTGATAAAAAGAAAGCAGAAACAGCCACACTTGATACTTATGTTGTATTAGATCGCAGTCAAGTGAATTGGTTAAAACGCCCTAAAGAAGAATTTATGCAACCGTTGAAGGCACAATTTGATGTCGTGATGGATATGACAGAAAATGATTGTTTGCCACTAAAATATGTATTATTGCAAGCCAAAAGTGATTTTCGTTGTGGTAGTAGTCGTGGAGATAATAGTTTGTATGACTTTGTGATAGAGATGCCACCACATCCAATTGATGTAAAAACTGGAATACCTCGAATGGATTATAATTTTGTTGGCAAATTGGGAGAACAGATTGTTCGCTATTTGAAAATGATAAAATAAATGATAGTAATAAGTAGAAAGAGGTAAGTCGTAAGACTTTTAGTTTCTGTGATTATTTTAGTTTATAGGGTTCTTTCTACTTACGACTTACGTCTTATACATATGAAACGAGTAATATTATTGTGCATTGTGAATTTTGCATTGTGCATTAGCATAAATGCGCAGTTGTTGTATGAGATTTCGGGAGGGGGATTAGAGAAGTCGAGTTATTTGTTCGGTACGCACCACATGGTACCTGTTGAGACCGCAACAAAGATAGATGGCGTTTTTCGTGCTTTCAATGATTGTAGTGCAGTGATAGGTGAGTTTGTTGACGATAATCCAGAAGAGATGCAACGTCAGATACTTGCCTCATCGAAGATGGATGAGAGTATATTCAAATTATTGACATCGGAAGAAGAGGCTTTGATTGATTCGGCATTGCAAGCAGAATTGGGGTTGACATTGGCAAACGTGCAGTATATGCGTCCGAATGTGATAGCAATGATATACGAAATGACTGTGCGTGAGCGAGTATTGAAATCGCAAGCTAGAGATATGGCAATGGACTCTTATTTTCAAGTGGCAGGTTCGGAATTAGGTAAGATGGTGTATGGATTAGAGACTGTTGAAGATCAATTGAAGATGTTGTTGCGTTCGATTGCAGTCGAACGGCAGGCTGAAATTCTCGTAGAGACCATTCGCAATACGAATGATATGATTACAGAAAATGCAAAGTTGGATTCGTTGTATGTGAAAGGTGATTTAGAGGGGCTGTATGAGATGTTGATTGAGGCTGAAGATATGACTGAGGCAGAGAAGTTTTTGCTCGTAGATGAACGAAATCATGATTGGTTACCAAAAATAGAAAAACATATAAAACAAGAGCCATGTTTCATTGCAGTAGGGGCATTACATTTGCCAGGCAATGACGGATTGATAAACCTACTACGCAAAGCTGGTTACAAAGTGAAAGCAGTTAAATAAAAAGTTGAAATATGAAATTTGAAATGTGAAAGTTAATACAGAATAACAACTTTCAACTTTCAATTTTCAACTTTCAAATTTAAGTATATGAATTTTACAAATAAATTAGTAGGAATGGGGGTAGCTTTGGTCACGCCGTTCAAAGAAGATATGAGTGTGGATTACGAAGCACTCGAAAGATTGGTGGAATTTCAGTTGCGTAATGGTACTGACTATTTGGTGGTACTCGGAACAACAGGCGAAACTCCTACATTGAGCGACGAAGAGAGACGTCTGATAGTTGACACTGTGGTGCGTGTGAATGCAGGACGTGTGCCTATCGTGTTGGGTATTGGAGGCAACAACACAATGGGTGTAGTGGAGCAGATACGTAAAACTGACTTTACGAATATTGATGCTATACTCAGCGTGTCGCCTTATTACAATAAACCATCGCAAGAGGGCTTGTATCAGCACTATAAGACTATAGCTGAAAGCACTTATATGCCAATTATTATATATAATGTACCAGGTAGAACCGGTGCGAATATCTTGGCAGAAACTACCTTGCGACTTGCTCACGATTTCCAAAATATTGTAGCTATCAAAGAGGCATCGGGTAATTTCAAACAAATTGACGATATTATCAAAAACAAACCTGCCAACTTTATGGTAATCTCGGGCGATGATGGTATTACGTTCCCACTCATAACACTTGGAGCAGTGGGTGTTATCTCGGTAGTGGGCAATGCATTCCCTAAAGAGTTCTCGCGTATGGTGCGTTTGGCTTTACGTGGTGACCTTGAAGGTGCTCGCAGAATTCACTATAGCTTTGTGGAGATGATTGAACTTCTATTCGTCGATGGTAATCCAGCAGGTGTTAAAAGTGTGTTGTCGTGCATGGGATTGATAAATAATATTTTACGTCTTCCTCTTGTGCCAACAAAAACCACAACAATGGAGAAAATACAAGACGTTCTAAAAACACTTAGTTAGATAACAGATTACAGAGTACAGATAATAGATTTGATGCGTAAAATACTAATAATCATAATATCGTGCATATTGAGCCTTTCGTTGAATGCTCAACTCAACACCGACCGATTGACTTCAATTGGTCGAAATGCATTGTATTTTGAGGATTATGTGTTATCGATTCAATATTTTAATCAAATAATCAAGGCAAAGCCTTATCTGATTGATCCTTATTACTTTCGCGCTATTGCCAAAATTCAGTTAGAAGACTATGTAGGTGCAGAGGCAGATTTGGATATTGTAATTGAACGCAATCCGTTTATTCACATGGCATATTATGCGCGTGGATTTGCCAAGAAACGCTTGGGTAAATGGGAAGAGGCAATAGCAGATTTTAATCAAGCTCTTGTGCATGCTCCTGATAATTCGATTTATATCATCAATAGAATTGAGGCATATGATGAGTTAGAGCGATACGATGAGGCTCTAGCTGATATAGATTTCTTGGTGCGCCGTTCGCCTAAAGCAACTGAATTGCAATTTGAAAGGGGTAGATTGCAATTGGTGAACAAAGACACTGTAGGAGCAATGAATACGTTCGACCACTTGGTAGAGATAGATAAATATAATCCAGAGGCATGGGGAGCACGTGCGTTGTTGAATATCATAATGGAGAAGCGCGATGAGGCATTAGAGGATTATAATCAGTCGATTAAATTAAAAACTCGTAATCCAAATGCCTATATAAATCGTGGTATTTTGAATTACGAAAAGCATAAATATCGTCAGGCATTAGCCGATTATGACAAAGCTATCGAGTTGGATTCGGTGAATGTAGGTGCATTGTTTAATAGAGCATTGTTGCGTAATGAGGTAGGGGATTATCATAGTGCAGTTGACGATTTAGACAAAATACTTGCGCTTGATGCTACAATGTCGGAGGCTTTGTATCAACGTGCTATAATTAATGCACATCTTGGTAATAATCGTGAGGCAATAGATGATTTCACTAAGATAATTGAACGACATCCTAATTTTATACCTGCGCTATACGCTCGCGCAGAAATGTATGATAGATTAGGTAATGTAAAAAAAGCCTTTATTGACCGAGATAATGCCTATAAAATCAAGGAGAATCACAAAAATGGGCAAAAAGAGGAAGATATAGATACTTCGGCAAAAGTAGCTGTTGATGTGGATGATGAGTCGGTAATTAAAGGAATAGCACAACTATTTGCTACAAATGCAGACTCAGATGGAACAAAAGAGGGCATACGCGGATATGTACAAAATCAGACTGTAGCACTTAATAATCAGCCTAATATAGTGCTTACTTACTATCAAAAACCAAATAACGACCTACCGATAGAACGTTATAATCCTGAGTTATTGCAAAAATTGAATGAGGCAAAAGTATTACGTGCACCAGCTTACTTGGTTAGCGACGAAATAAAACTTTCGGAAGGTATGATTGCTTATCACTTTGCATCGATTGATGAATTGTCATCAATTATAGCAGGACGTATGAATGAAGCAAATCTTTATCTTGCTCGTGCGTATGACTATGCTTTGGTACAGGACTTTAGCAATGCGATTGAGGACTTTTCAAAGGCAATATTCATTGATGGACAAAATGCGTTGGCGTATTTTTCACGTGCAAATATACGATATAAAAAATTGGAATTCAGTGTAAATAATGAAACAGAAGAAAATGCAAATGCGCAAGATACATATCGCTATGAGTACGAAATGATTATGCGTGATTATGATAAAGTGATAGAATTAGCACCAGATTTTGCATTTGTGTGGTATAATCGAGCTAACTTATTAGCTCATCAAAAAGATTATCAAGCAGCGGTGGTAAATTACACTAAAGCCATTGAATTAGAAGAAGATTTTAGCGAAGCCTATTTCAATCGAGCATTGACATATCTATTGCTAAATCAACGAGATAAAGCAATCAATGATCTATCAAAAGCAGGCGAATTGGGCATATACAAAGCATATTCAATTTTGAAGAAAATACAAAATAAGTAGAAAGTAATAAGTCGAAAGTAGAAAGATAAAAAAAGCTTATATATGCTTAAAGTCTTATGACTTACTACTTATTACTTGCGACTAAAAATATAATAATAGTAGGACGGCTTGTCGCTGCAGCCCTTCGAGGCTGAAGAGGAAAGTCCGGGCAACACAGAGCACCATACTTCTTAACGGGAAGTGGGCCGTGAGGTTCAAGTCAATGTAACAGAAAATAACCGCCTTATTGTGCATTATGCATTATGCATTGTGCATTGATGTAGGGTAAGGGTGAAAAGGTGGGGTAAGAGCCTACCGCCAGTGTGGCAACACATTTGGGTCAGTACAACTTATGGGTTGAAAGTTCAAGTAAACCGACGTCATGTTAGGGTTGCTCGCCCGAGTATCGTTGGAGGGTAGAACGATAGAGACGTTTAGCGATAGACGTAGTAGATAAATGACAAGCACTATCTTCGCAA
>JAZQRP010000052.1:0-4219 GCA_045629685.1 Candidatus Aphodosoma sp.
TTGGAAATTGGTCGTGAAAAAGCTCGCGAAGAAGGTAAACCAGAAGCTATCCTTGATAGAATTGCTCAAGGTCGTTTGGATAAATTCTTCAAAGAATCTACACTCGTAGAACAAGAGTTCATCAAAGATAACAAAATGACTGTAGGTGCTTACGCTAAAGCTAATAACGCTACTCCAACAGCATTCAAACGTGTAACTCTTAACCAAGACTAATTTATTGGTTTTATTATAAAAAGCTGTATCACGCAATGTGTGATACAGCTTTTTTTATTGCATTATTATAATCTTTATTATTAATTTTTTTGTTATTTACATAATTATATAGAAAAAGCATCGCTCTTTGGGTTGGGCGATGCTTTGTGATTTTATTTGAGTTTTGTGTGCAGTGTTGTTATTTTGTAGGTTGGGTGTTGTTGGCATTGCCCATTTCGCATGAGCCTGTGAATTGGGCTTCTGGTTCGATGCTGAGGATTTTGGTTTTGATTTGTCCCCAAATTTTTGAAGTAGCTTTGAGTGATAATGTGCCACTTACAACCATTTTGCCGTTGATGTTGCCCATAACTTCGGCATTTGCACACTCAACGTTGCCTTTGATATTGCCTTGTTGGCCAACAACTATTTTGCCTTTGCAAACTAAATCGCCTTCTAATTCACCATCGATGCGAATGTCGCTATTTGTGGTGATTGTGCCCACAATTTTAGTGCCTTGGGCAATGATGTTGTGCCCAATTCCTGTAGGTATAACTTCTTTTGCCATAGTCTTTTATTATTTTATTGTTATTTTTTCAAATGTGTTTACTTTGGTTTTATCGTATTTGCACTCTACTTTTATGTAGTTTTCGGTGAAGCCATGCATTTGGTCGCCTTTTTTTGAGTCTTCCCAAAGAACTGTAGCTTCTTTGCCTTGTTGGTTATTGTAGAATACTGTTAGTTTTGCATCTGATACTTGTTGCAATATTTCGTTACGATGACGACGTTCATTTATCGGTACGATTGGTGTGATATTGAGTGCTTTTGTGCCAGCTCGTTCAGAATATGTAAATACGTGCAATTGACTGATATCAAGGCTTTCGATGAATGTTTTGCACTCTTCGAAGAGTGCAGGAGTTTCGCCTCGTACGCCTACCATGACATCTACGCCGATGAATGCATTTGGTATTACTTGTTTGATTTTGTTGATTTTGTAAGCAAAGAGCGCAGTATCGTATTTGCGATGCATCAGTTTGAGTAGTTCGTCACTTCCGCTTTGTAGTGGGATGTGAAAATGAGGAGCAAAATGGCGCGATGATGCAACAAAATCTATTATTTCGTCGGTCAATAGGTTTGGTTCGATACTTGAAATGCGGTATCTTACATCTGCATCTATTGCATCGAGGGCTTTTATTAGTTCGAAGAATGTTTCGCCTGTGCTACGGCCAAAATCTCCTGTATTTACACCTGTCAATACTATCTCTTTAGCCCCATCGGCAATAGCTTTTTGGGCTACTTCGATGGTCTCGGCAATTGAGGCATTGCGACTGCGACCTCGAGCGAATGGGATAGTGCAGTAGGTGCAATAGTAGTCGCAACCGTCCTGTACTTTGAGGAAGTGGCGTGTTCGGTCGTCGGCACTGCATTCGGGACGGAAATTGCGGATTTGTGCTGTACGAACGACGTGGTATTCAGCTTGTTGTTTTTTTTCAATGTTGTCAAGAAAATCGGTTAGTACAACCTTTTCGTTAGCACCAAGTACCAAATCGACCCCTTCGATATTAGCTATTTCTTCTGGTTTTAGTTGAGCATAGCATCCAGTTACAACAACGTAGGCGTGAGGGTGTTTTTTGATCATGCGGTGAATCATCTGGCGACCTTTTTTGTCGGCAGTATCTGTTACAGAGCATGTGTTAATAATTACCACATCTGCCTCTTCGTTTGTTTTGCATGCTTCAAATCCAATCTCTTTTAGTTGTCGTCCTAATGCCGATGTTTCGGCAAAGTTGAGTTTGCAACCAAGTGTTTGGAATGCTATTTTTTTATTTTTGAATAAAGCACTATCTGTCATAATTATGCAAAGTTACTATTTTTTATTCTTTTATACAAGAATTTTCTTGTAAAAATTGCATATACATATTATCATTGTGTGATTATTACATTGAGAGGGTGTATTGAAATGGATTATTTTTTGTAACTTTGCAAATATTTTGTGAGAATATAAATCTATTGATATAAAATGAGTTAATATGAAAAAAGTTGTTATTGCTGTAGATTCTTTCAAAGGTTCTTTGACAGCCGTAGAGGTTGCCGAATCGGTAACAAGAGCATTTAATGATGTAGTGCCAGAATGTGAAGTGCTTTCTTTGCCGTTGAGTGATGGTGGAGAGGGATTGACTGAGGTGTTGGTTAATCATCTTGGTGGTCGTTATCATACTATTGATGCTGTTGATCCTTTGATGCGTCCTATCAAGGTGCAATTTGGTGCTGTTGGTCGTTGTGCTATTATTGAAATGGCTGCTGCGGCGGGGCTTACTTTATTGTCGGAGGAAGAACGTAATCCAATGAATACTACTACGTATGGTGTGGGTGTTATGATGCAAGCTGCATTGGATTTGGGTTATCGTAAATTTTTGATTGGTATTGGTGGTAGTGCAACTAATGATGCTGGTCTTGGTGCTATGCAGGCATTGGGATTACGTTGTTATAACTCGCAAGGGCGTGTTATTAAAACTCCAATTACAGGTGCATTGCTTCAAGATGTTACTCACCTTGATTTGTCATCGCTTAAACGTAAAATGGCTGATATTGAGTTGATTGTTGCTTGTGATGTTCAAAATCCATTATTTGGTCCTCAGGGTGCTGCGTCTATTTATGCGCCACAAAAGGGAGCTAATGCAGAAGAGGTGAAAATACTTGATGCGGGACTTCGTCATATAAGCCATGTTTGGCGTCGTTGTTGTGGTGTTACAATTGAAAATCAACCATGCATGGGTGCTGCTGGTGGTTTTGGTGGTGCTTTTGCTGCGCTGTTGAATGCTAAACTTCGTTCGGGTATTGATTGTATCCTTGATATTCTTGATTTTGATAATTTAGTGGATGAGGCTGATTTGGTGATTACTGGTGAAGGTACAATTGATGCACAGTCGTTGATGGGAAAAGCTTTAACTGGTTTGCTTCGTCGTTCAAATCAAGCTGGAGTGCCTGTGTTGGCTATTGCGGGATATATTGAAGATAAAGAAGCGGTTATTCGTGCTGGTGTATCGGAATGTTTAGAAGTTTCTTCGCGTTCTATTTCTATTGAAGAGGCTATGCAACCAGATATGGCCCGTCAAAATATTATTTCAGTTATGTCTAATTGGATTAAGGTGGATTGAAAAAGATATTTTCTATATTGATTTTGAGTTTCCTGTATTTGAGTTCTATGGCTCAGGTACAGGAAATTTTGCCTTCGGGTATAGCTCCTGCGGGCGCTGATGTGGTGTTTACGGAGAGGTGGTTGGCGTTTGGAAATCCTGCGACGTTGGGACGTGAGGAGTCGTTTGTGGCTTCGGTGGGGTACGAGAATAGGTATTTCTCGTCAGAGTTGTCGGATGAGTATTTGTCGGTGGCTATACCAACTAGATATTTTAATATTGGTACGTCGTTTAACTTTTTTGGATATGCAGATTATCATGAGATGATGGCTGCGTTGACGGTGGCTCGGAGGTTTGGAATTGTCGCTTTCGGTGTTGAGTTTGATTATTTTAATATGTTTTTGCCCGATGAGGTTGGGTATCGTCATGCTTTTACTGTACAGGTGGGTTTGCAGGTTGATGTGACGGAGAAGTGTGTGTTGGGTTTTAGAATGTTTAATCCGTCGTTTACGCAGATTGATTATAATGATGTGGCTCGACGGTTGCCTGTTATGATGCATGTGGGGTGTAATTATCGTTTTATTGATGATTTGGATTTGTTGGTTGAGGTTGGGTATGTGCTTAATAGAGGTGTGGACTGGGCTGTTGGTATGGAGTATCGGATTATGCCGGAGTTACTTGTGAGGGCAGGGGTACGTGGAGCTGATTATGTGATTCCTTCGCTTGGAATTGGAATTAGTTTTGCTGGTTTTAGGTTTGATTTGTTGGCTGAAGCTGATTTTAGAATTGGGTTGTCGTTGTTGTCTAATTTGTCTTATAGGTTTTAGTTTTTTTTTTGGTATGGAGTATCGGATTATGCCGGAGTTACTTGTGAGGGCAGGGGTACGTGGAGC
>JAZQRP010000053.1:0-7243 GCA_045629685.1 Candidatus Aphodosoma sp.
ATATTATTTGTTCTCATGGTACAGTTGATGTTTATAATACAAAAACTATACAATCTACTATGGGGGCTTTAACTAGGGTAAAAGTACATTATGTAGATTTATTAGAGGTAATACAGGAATGTAAAAAAAATGGTTTTCCTATTTATGGAACTTTTTTGGATGGGGAATCTGTTTATCATAGGGAGTTATCTTCTTGTGGTATTATTGTTATGGGTAATGAGGGAAATGGTATATCAACGGTGGTTGCTGATTTGATTACGGATAAATTGTTAATTCCAAATTATCCTTTAGGCTCTGTTACTAGTGAATCGTTGAATGTAGCTGTGGCTACAGCTATTATTTGTAGTGAATTTAGACGTCGTTGAGATTGTTAAATAGATTTTAATTTTAACTGTATATAAAAAAATATGAACTACCGCAGTAGTTCATATTTTTTTAGTAACTCCACAAATCTTGTTCGAAATTAAGAATCTCATTTTCAATACGATCTTGTTCTTGTTTTAGATATGTAGGATCGTTTGAGATATCTTTAAGTTGTCGACTATGCATATCATAGTCTTTAACGATATAGCCATAGAATTGGCGAGTAGTAAAGAATTCATCAAAATTTACAAGAGGCGTGATGTTACGTCCTGTCATCTTTACAAATTCTTCTTGTAGGAATGGGCGGAGTTTGTCATAAGGAACCCAAAATATAGGGTCGGAACTACCAATATTTCCAGATGCACCTTCCATAACGTGATATCTTTCATCAAAACATGGAGCTATTGCAATAATTTTATTATGGAATGTTGATGTTGTTTTGTTGAAATACCACACTTCTTGTATATAATATTTAATAACACCAGAAGTAATGTAGTTGATTTTGTCATATATTTCAGTATAACGCTCATCTTGCATATCTTCTGTATCATGGAAGAAGTTTATGTCCTCATATTTAACTTTAAATTCATCTGTAAATTGAGGAACATCAGGACCTCCTATGGTTGTGTTGATGTATGCATCCAAATTGCCTTTATATAAATTATATACAATAATAGCAAACAAATTCTTTTGTGTGGATTCATCCATTGCATTATCTTTTGTTTCATCTCCATTAGGATAATAGAGTGGACGATTTACTTGTTCGCGAAGGTCTATTACACGACCTACAACTTTTCGCCAAACAACCTCATCAATGAGTGGGTTGATTGTGATTAATTTTGCATCAACTTCTTCTGGAGTATTGATTACGCGAGTAAAGCTACCATTGCTATCAAATAATACTTCTGTACTATCTGGAATTTCTTTTTGTGCATTTGTATTAACACATAATACTAAGAGAGTAGCTAACAATAAAAAGAATTTGTAGTGTTTCATATTGCGTTTATTTTATTAAGGCATTGGAACTGAACCCATATTAAGGATACCAGATTTAGCAGTTTTAGCGCCTTTCATTTCGTATTTTACTTGCTCTATAATAAATTCTTGTTTCGCTTTAAGTTTTTTGAGACGGTCGATTTGTTCTTGCGAGAAACTTCCATTTTTTGATTTAATTGGGTCGAAACCAGCACCACGAGGGATTTTAATTGTAAATTCTGTAACAACGAAATCGGCTTTAAGCATACCATCTTCATATTCAGCGACGATAGAAGATTCGAGCAAATCTTTGTATTTTAGACGAGGTCTTTTATCAGGATCCATAGTTGGACTCCAAAGGCTACCATCAGGCAATTTTAAGAAAGCAGAAGGTGAAGGCACAGGACGAACGCGGAATTCTTTTTGTCCGACAGTTTGTACTTTTCCATCAACATCAGCAGATACTAAAATTGTAATTTTATCTTTGGCTGTTGGTTTACAAATGTATTGGTTTCCTGATTTTGTCATTGTTGCACCATTAGCAGAAACGCGAAGTTGGCTATCTGCTATACCAGGAACAGAGATTTCCATTTTGTTGTCATAACCACGATAAACAACGTTCATATCGACGTTAGCAACAGTGGCTGCAGGAGCAGAAACCATATATTGGTCCTCGAATTCGTATGTTTGAGTAGCTCCATATTGGTCAATCATTTCGAGACGACCTTTGATAGGGAATGTACCAATTTGGTTACATGACAGTTCAATAAGAGAACTTTCAAGTTGGTTATCGCCAATGAAGTATGTAGGAACTTTAGTTGTATCGACAGCCATCAAAGCAATTTCAGCACGATATTTACCACCTTGCATTACGTTTTTAGAGTCTGGGATCAAACGTGCTTGGATTTTGTTTACACGGAAGTCTCCAGCATCTTGTTTTTGTATGAAATATTGGATCAATTCTGCCTCAGTATTACGCACATCGCTTTGATATTTTGAAAGCATTGTGATAACAGCAACAGCTGGCATGTGAGCAAAAGTATTATCAATCCAAGAAACAGCTGGTTCATCTGCTTTTTTCTTTACAGGTTCAGTATTGAACATTGCGTCGTAGATTTGAACACGAAGTGGATCATTACCAAACATATCTTCAACAAAAAGACGATAGCTGTCTATAGCATTTTTTAGTTCGTTACCACGTTTTTTTGTAGTTCCTACTTCTGCATATTCACCTGATACATTAGTGTCATCTCGTTTTAAAATAACATTGCCTTCAGGATCTGCATTTTTTCCGTCAGCGAGAGCGATGATACCTTTTTTGAACTCTTGTAAAATGTTGAATATTTTATCAGATTCTTCTTTTACTTTGTTTGCTTTTTCGAGCCATTCGCCAACTTTTGTAGGGTTCAAGTCGTATAGAGATTGCATTTCTCCGTAGAGATTACGATTTCTAGATGCAGAGTTTTCAATGGAATTACTAAGACTATTGTTAACTAAGTCAAAACCATTCAAAATATCTGCAGATACATTAAGTGCCAACATAGCGGTAAGCACCAAATACATCATACCAATCATTTTTTGTCTCGGGGTTTCCGGACAGTTCTTTGCACCACTCATTTCTTTTTAATTTAGAATTGAAAATTTTGAGTTTATACTAAAATGAGTTTAAATTATGCTTTAATAGCATTTAGCATATTGCCATAAACGTTATTGAGGTCAGATACGTTTTTAGCAAGTTGGTCAGTCATTTGTTTGTAAGCATCCATATTTTTAGACGATGAGCTTACTGCAGTGTGTAATTTTTCGAATTCAGCAGTTACAGCATTGATTTTGCCTGTTTGAGATTCGATTGCAGAAGCTTGAGCTTGGATGCCCTTGAGTTGAAGTTCGTATGAGGTATTGATAGAACCAAGATTTTTGCTAAGTTCATTTGCTTTTTCGGCAAATGATTTAGTTTTGTCTTCTGCAGCTAACATATTGTCAGCAATTCCTTTGTAAGAAGAGAGAAGAGTATTTGTAGCTTCGTCGAGGTTTTGTTGTTTTGTAGCGAATTGAGCGGCTGCTTCTGATGCTTTTTGGAGGTTGTTTGCATAAGAGTCAGTAAGACCAGCAACGCGACTAATATTTGCGAGTTGGGCTGCAGTTTCGCTCATGTTTTTGATGCTTTCTGTAAGTTTTTTAGCGTCTTCATCAGACATTTTTTCCATACCTGGCATGGCAACACCAACGCCACCACCAATATTACCAGATACGTTAAGAGGGTTAGCTTCTTCTTCTACAAGAGAAGGGAATACATGTTCCCAGTGATATGTTGCGTGAGGTTTTTCGAAGATACCGATAGTAAACAAGATTGCTTCGGTCATCATACCAGCTGTAAGCATGACACCTGCACCAGGCCAGTGCATGATTTTAAAGAGAGCACCAACGATAACGACTGCAGCACCGATAGAATATACCATACCTACTGCCATTTGAATACCTGGTTGTGCGTACCAATCTTGAATTTTTCCCCAAAGGCCTTGTTTTGTTTGACCTTGCTCTGTTTTTGTTGCCATAATTAATTAATCAAAGAGTTTTTTAATTTGATTTATAGATTTAAAGTTTGTTTAATGATTTAGTCGCCGATGTGAGTGCGGACACAACGGAATCCGATAGAAGGACGGCAAACGTCTTGATATTCGAAATCGCGCATGCCGCATTGGAGATAAGCACCTACATCTTTCCATGAACCACCTTTGATAACTTTGCGACGCATGATTTTCAAATCTCCTTCGCGAGCTTCAAATTTGTAGCTTGGGTTCATATCAAGAGCAAAAGCACCAGTTGTTTCATCGTATGTATCATCAGTCCATTCTGCAACGTTACCAGCCATGTCATACAAACCATAGTCATTAGGGTCGTAAGTACCTACAGCAGATGGGAGTAAGTATCCATCTTCAGTGTAATTACCACGAAGAGGTTTAAAGTTTGCCATGAAGCAACCTTTTGCGTCGCGGATGTAAGGACCACCCCAAGGGTAAGAAGAGTTTAATTTTCCTCCACGAGCAGCATATTCCCATTCAGCTTCGGTTGGGAGACGATATTCTTGAGCGCGAGGCATTTTGCTTACGTGTTGGTATTGAGCGTTACGCCAATGACAGAAAGCTTGAGCTTGTTCCCAAGTTACACCAACAACAGGGAACATTCCATAACTAGGATGAGAGAAGTAGTTGAGCATAGCAGGTTCGTTATAGCTATAAGTAAACTCAGTCATCCAGCACATAGTGTCAGGATAGATGTTGATGATACGACGAGAGATGAGGTCTCCACGTTGGCGGAGTTTTTTAGTAACAACTTTGTTGATAATTTTACCTGTTTCGTCCACATAAGCAGTATCGATACGAACCTCTGCCCAATCGTGGTATTTACCAGTTTTAGGGTTGAAAGAGTTACCTGGGAGTTTAGCTTGGTCGCGTGCGAGCCATTTATAGCTATAGTTCATGATATGAGCATTAAGCTGACGTTCTTCTGTTTTGTCGCCAGATTGATAGAATACGCTATTTACGGCAATGTATGTAGCATTTTCTTCTTCGTCACCTTCATAAGTCCATTTAGCTTTCCATGGAATTTTCACTTTCCAATTTAGGATTGTGTCAGGTTCAGCAGCCTCATTGAATGGGTCATATTTTACAGAGAAATATTTAGCATCTTCTGCTTCAACACCGAGTACATCAACTTCCATACGTGCAAGTTGAGTACGTGCAATAGAGTCACGAACCCAATGTACGAATTGTTTGTATTCGCCATTAGTTATTTCTGTAATATCCATCCAAAATGATTCGACTGTAACATCGCGTTGAGATGGTTGTATAGCCCATAGAGCAGATTGGTCGTTAGGGCCCATTACATACGAACCACGAGGAATGTGTACCATTCCATAAGGGGTTGCTTCGGGATTGACATTTTCATAAATACCTACTAGCTGTCCTTTTGGTTTAGAACAACTTGACAAAGCAATTATTGCTGTTGTTAGAGTGAATAAAATTAACTTTCTCATATCTTATAGGAGTCTAATACTTTTGTGTTTTTGATTGTATTTAGGTTTGAATATATTAAAATCGTATGATATATATAGTTCGTGAGAACCATGTGTTGCGGTTATCATTTTTGATGCAGGTAGATCGTAGCAGTAGCCTAATTGAAGTCCGTCTATTATTTCGGCACCGAAAGATAGTGAAATAGCATCTTGTATGCTATAGGCTAATCCGCCCCAAAATTTATTTTTATAGTCAAGTAGCAAACTTATTTGGGCTTGCCATGATATAAAATCGGTGTAGAGTAGTACAGATGGTTTGAGTTGATAATCGGGGTTTAGTAGTTTTATGTTGTAACCACCGACTGCTGTCATAGCTTGGTTTATTTGAAAATCGTACTTATCGCCTAATTTGATGTTGGCACCCGGAATATGGAGTATTGATGCGCCAGCGAACCAAGTTGCGTTTGAAAAGTAGATGCCTGCACTTAAGTCAAAGCCAATACCGGATTGAGTTCCTTGTGGTATTACAGGGTCGTTTTCTGTGTGATAGTCACTTTCGACCATTTTGATACTATCACCATAACATATTAAATTGAGAACACCAATGTTTGCTCCTATGCTTAATGTACCATATTCGAATTTGAATTTATAAGCATATTGTGCATTGATTTGTTGATTGGCAAATACACCAAAAATGTCATTTACAAACTGAATACCAGCAGCATGGTGTGTTTTGCCTATTCCGAATGGTGTATTTACAGTAAATAACGTTGTTTTAGGTGCATTTTTAATGCCGATCCAATCTAAACGTTGGGCAACCATCATTTTCATTAACTCTTGTTCACCTATAGCTGCAGGGTTATAAAAGTGTTTGATGTGCATATATTGGCTATATATCCCATCGAATTGAGCTGCGGTGTATTGTATTGCTAATAGCGAAAAGAGTGTTATGAATAATAATTTTTTGAGTTGCATTTTTGATATTTTGTAACTTTCTACTGTATATACTTAACGAGTATTTTTAATAAAAATTGTGTAATAGAAAGTTTTTTTATTTTTTAGTATTCTTCTTCGTTGAAGAAAAAGTCCTCTTTGCTAGGGTAATCAGGCCAAATGTCTTCGATGCATTCGTAAATTTCGCCTTCATCTTCAATACCTTGAAGGTTTTCTATTACTTCAAGTGGGGCTCCAGAACGCATTGCGTAGTCGATTAATTCATCTTTTGTTGCTGGCCATGGAGCGTCTTCGAGTTTAGATGCTAATTCAAGTGTCCAATACATATTTGTTGTTTAGTGTATAGTGATTAATGTATAGTGTACGAAGTTGCGAGGGTATAACATACCCATAAATATAGTACAACTTTCAAGGTGCAAAAATAATATTTTTTTTTCAATTATTTTACTTTTTCCACAAAAAATCACTTTTTTCTTCATTTTTTGTGTAAACACGTGCTAAAACAAATAGGAAATCGGATAGGCGATTGATGTATGTTATTACGTTTTCGTCTATGTTATATTGCTGATTTACAGTGATTATTTCTCTTTCGGTACGACGGCAAATTGCTCTACAGACGTGGCAAATTGCAGAAAGTTCGTTTTCTCCGTAGATGATAAAATTTGTTATTTTAGGCAAATTTTCTTGAAAAAAATCGATTAAATCTTCGATTTTTTTGATTTTTTCGTCGTTAATTTGCGCAAATTCGGGAATTTTTTCGACATTTTCGTCAAGTGCGAGGTGTGCTCCGACGTTAAATAGTGTGTTTTGGATGTCGAGTATTTCGGTTTTGATATTTTCGTCGGTAGTTTTGGCACGGAGTAGCCCGAGGAAAGAATTTAGTTCGTCGATTGTGCCATAGGCGTTGAGTTTGTCGGAGTTTTTGAGTACGCGTTT
>JAZQRP010000054.1:0-5820 GCA_045629685.1 Candidatus Aphodosoma sp.
TTTTTTAGGTTTATTGCACTCTCTGCCACTGGTTAACACTGGGAAGGCGCAATAAACGGGATAAGTCAGAAGACCTGCCTTTGCTTTCTAAATCGATTATACCCGCAGGATAACGGGCAAATCAAAGCACACTTGCAGATTTTTCTGATTTTAAAAAAAGTTCAATGATGAATGAGTAATTAGGGGCTATTTGTACTCTGTACTCTGTTATCTGTACACTTAAATTTATATTGTGTTTTTGATAAATTTTGTCGTATCCTGCGCTGTAAAAAGTTGCAGGATACGACTTTTTTTATTCACTTTATTATTAATCATAAAAAACAACACAATGAAACATCTAATTTCTACATTTGTAGTTTTTACTGTTTTTGCTGTTAATGCTCTTTTTGCTGATTTTTCAATGCGAATTGAGTATCTAAATGGCGAAGAATATAAAGCTACAATCAGTTCTATTGCTCGTTGGGAAATTGATGGCACAAACGAAAAATTTCGTCTTGTTGCCCTTGATGGGACCCTACTTGCAGAGCGTAATTTGTATGACGATATTCGTCGTATAGTTATCTTTGATGATAACGAAGGTGACACTGTCAATACTGAAGACAATTTGCTATCTATCAGTGTTTTTCCTAATCCAACACAGGAAATGCTTTATGTTGATGGCATTAATGTAGGCGAAACAATCCGTATTTTTTCACTTGACGGACAAATGCTATTGTCCTCAACTGCAGGCAATGGCACAATTTCACTTTCTGTAGAATCTCTTTCAAATGGTGTCTATATTCTTCAAATCGGCACTGAAATCGTTAAATTCATTAAACAATAATAATTATGAAAAAATCAATTATTCTTCTCGCAGTCATTCTCATGACACTTAGTGCTTCTGCACAAATGTATATATGGAAAAATGGTGAAATCATCGATGAATACAACATCCTTGATGTTGATAGTGTTACATTCCGCCGTCCTGAAGTTGTTGAACCAGAGTTAACTTATGAACTTCGCACTCTCACTTTTGAAGATGCCGATGCTAAATTTGCTGAATATGAACTTGCATATTGTGGTGCTACGATCTCTACTTGGAGCGACCTCATCGCTTCTCCAGAATATGGCGCTGATATGCTATATGCTATGATGACCCAATCTGAAGACGACCGCTATGCTTGGTACGACGAAGGCAACACTTTCCTTGCATCCGAACTCCCATACAACTACTACGACTACGTGTTCTGGGGTGGTGGTCATGCTATTTCTAATTATGCTTCAAGTGATTACACTACATACGGAACCTACGAAAACCAACTCACTGTTTATGGTAACGACCAAACTTATGGCGAAACCCTCACTGGTGGCTACAATGGTTCTGCTAACTTCTGTATGCACTTTGGTTATAAAGACAGCTCGCCTTACAATGGCACTGAAAACCTACCATACATCTATTTCAAAGACGGAACACCTCGCGTAATCGACCACATGTATGTCAACAACTCTACTTATGCTATCTCTTGCTATATGGACGGCAATGGTTTAACTGCTAAAATCGGTCCTGACGATTGGGTTAAAGCAGTAGCTATTGGCTATGATGCAGACGGTAACGAAACAGGTCGTGCAGAAATATACCTCTGCAATGGTCCCGACAATATTGTTACCGAATGGACTAAATGGGATTTGACTTCTTTAGGAAAAGTCGTAAAAGTCGATTTTAACATCCTTGGCTCAAGCGACAATGGCTATGGTTTCAGCCAACCTGCCTATTTTGCCTATGACAATGTAACTGTACGTTTCGATAAAGAATAAAAAGTATGATTAAAATAAATATTTCAGCCCAACATCTTTTATTATCAGAGAAAAACAGACAACGAGTAGGGAAATCTTTGATTTCCTTACTCTTCACTCTTCTGTTTTTCTCATCTTGCAATTTCAATGACCCTATCGTAACTAAAATTCCACAAATCATTCTCGACAACGAATCTGGTATCTACACAACTAAACAAGACAAATGTATTCTTATTTCGCCTAAATACGAAAATGCTGAAAATGCTCGTTTTTCTTGGTATATTAATGATTCTATTGTCTCTACCCACAGTGATTACGAATTTTGCAGTAATAAAATCGGCGAAACATATATAATGATTAAGGTTGAAACTGAGGCAGGTAGCGACCTCGAAGAGATTCGCATTGATGTTGTCGAACTCGAAATACCTCGTGTATCTCTAATTGGCGCCAACACTGGTTTTGTTTTATCTCTTGGCGAGAATACAACGTTTCACGCCTCTGTTGTGAAAACTTCACTCCCTACAACATATACTTGGATTCTTAATGACTCTCAAGTATCTGATTCTTTAGCCTATATATTTCACGCCGATAGCATAGGCTCATACAAATTATCTTTTATTGCTCAAAATGAAGATGGTGCCGATAGCATCTTTACTTCAATATCTGTTGTTGATTTGCCTCCTATATCTTGGTCGTTCGCTCAGACTGACTATCAACTCATTGCAGGTAGAACAATCGAAATAGGTCCTTCTGAAACAACCAATCTCGAAGGTGCTACATATCGTTTCTCTTTAGGTGATTCTATAATCCAACAAGGCGAAAAATCGACATGGTTATGCGATTGGACTACAGAAGGCGAATATTCAATTGACATTTTAGCAACCCTTTTACGCAATAATCAAACTGATAGTTTGCACCAAACTATTACTCTAAAAGTAATATCGTCCGAAACTCTGTACTATCGACCTAAGACACAACAATCTAATGTCAATTTCAATTGCGTATATGAATACACTCCTGCTCCAGGACAATTTATCAATGAATTAAAAACTGGCGGATTTGATGGCTCGCAAACAACAGACGAGAGTGCTATCGCGTACGCCGAACAACGCCTCAATGCTAACAATTGGGTCTCACTCGGTGGTTTTGGTGGCTACATCGTGGTTGGTTTTGACCATAGTATCGACAACACGGGCTATTACGATTTTGCTGTCGTAGGCAACTCTTTTTTTGGTTCTTCTGAGCCTGGCATAGTGTGGGTTATGCAAGACGAAAATGGCGATGGCCTTCCTAACGACAATTGGTACGAACTCCGTGGCTCTGAAACTGGTAAAGACTCAACTATTCAAAATTATGCTGTAACTTACTATCGCCCATCTGCCCCTCAAATGCCTGTCCAATGGACCGACAATCTCGGCAATAGTGGTGAGATTGATTATCTAAAAACCTACCATAATCAAGACTACTATTATCCAGCATGGATTGAGGCTGACTTCTATACTTTGCGAGGTACCCGATTGGCACCTAATAATTACGACAAATCGGGCAATGGCACCTATTGGGTGCAAGTAGAATACGATTGGGGCTATGCCGACAATTTTAGTCCGACCGACCGTTCTGAAGAAAATAGCAAGGCAAACCTCTTCAAAATCTCTGATGCCATCGACTCTCAAGGCAATCTTGTAAATCTCAAGTATATCGACTTCGTCAAAGTGCAAACAGGTGTCAATACTAAGTCAGGTTGGCTTGGCGAAATATCTACCGAAGTCGTTGGTTTCTATGATTATAATATGAATAAATAATATTTGCCCACAAATATCACAAATATTCACAAATATTTTGATGTAAATATAATTAGTGATAATTCGTGTAATTTATGGGTAATTGATTCTTTTTGAATAAAATGTTTTCAAAACTAAAAATACTATCAAAATATTGTGTATTGTGCATCATGCATTGTGCATTGCTATGCAGTTGTATGAGGTGGGAGTATGGTTTAGAAGAAGACTTTTTTGTCTCTACTGAAGGTCTTTTCATCACCAATGAAGGCAATTTTCAATATGGCAATGCATCTCTATCGTACTACGACCCTAAGACTAAAACTATCGAAAATGAGGTTTTCTATCGCGCCAATGCAATGAAACTTGGCGATGTGGCACAATCTATGATTATTCGCGACTCTATAGGTTGGGTCATTGTCAACAATTCGCATGTGGTATTTGCTATTAACATCAACACTTTCAAGGAGGTGGGGCGCATCACAAATCTCACTTCGCCTCGGTATATGCACTTTATTAGCGATGAAAAAGCCTATATCACTCAACTCTGGGACAATCGCATTTTCATTGTCAACCCTCGTCGCTATGAGGTTATTGGGCATATCGAATGCCCCGATATGACTATGGAGTCGGGCTCAACCGAGCAGATAGTGCAATACGGCAAATATCTGTATATCAATTGCTGGTCATATCAAAATCGCATACTCAAAATCGACATCGAAACCGACCAAGTGGTAGATGAACTCATCGTCGGCATACAACCCACATCGCTCGTTCTCGATAAAAATAACAAACTCTGGACTATCACCGATGGAGGCTACGAGGGCTCGCCTTATGGTCACGAGGCTCCGTCGCTCTATTGCATCGATGCCGAGACTTTTACTATCGAGAAACAATTTTGTTTCCGTTTTGGCGATGCGCCTTCCGAGGTGCAACTCAATGCCGCTGGCGATATGCTCTATTGGATTAATGATGATATATGGGCTATGTCGGTCGATGCCGACCGCCCTCCTGTGCGCCCCTTCTTGCCCAGCAATGGCACTATATATTATGGACTCACCGTTAGCCCCTACAATGGCGATGTCTATATAGCCGATGCTATCGACTATCAACAACAAGGCAAAATCTATCGTTACTCCACCGACGGCGAACTCATCGACCAATTCTATGTCGGCATTATCCCTGGTGCTTTTTGCTGGAAATAAATTTTTCTATTTTTAGAACAAAAGTACATATCTTTTTTCTTTTTTTAAGTACATACCTTGTATTTAAACTATTTACACGTAAAGACTTGTACTTAAAAAATAAGACATCCTACAAAAATCTATGATATCTACAAATGCTTGTGAGCCTAAATGTAATATGTACTTCTGTTAAAACTTTATTAAAAATGAGACTCTTTATAACAACCATATTTCTCTCAATTTCTCTCTTCACTTACGCCTCTGACTCCACCTCTATGATGCGTGGCGTACGTCGCATACCCGAAATCGAACTTTTCGGCAAGCGTCCTCTCAAAGAGATTGGTACGACTCAAACCAAGATGGACTCAGTAGCACTAAAGGAGAATATTGCCCTATCCATTGCCGATGTGCTCACATTCAATAGCCCTATTTTTGTCAAAAGCTATGGCCGTGCTACGTTGTCAACTGTCTCTTTTCGTGGCACTTCGGCTTCGCACACTCAGGTGACATGGAACGACATGAAAATCAACAATCCTATGCTTGGTATGACCGATTTTTCTACCATTCCGTCCTATTTCATCGACGATGCTTCTCTGCTCCATGGCACATCATCGGTTAACGAAACAGGTGGTGGACTTGGTGGTGCTGTCAAGCTATCTACCAAACCGGCTCAATCTCAAGGCTTCGGCTTGCAATATATACAAGGTGTAGGCTCTTTCTGCTCTTTCGACGAATTTATTCGCCTCACTTATGGCAATCGTCATTGGCAAACCTCTACTCGCATAGTTTTCTCCTCTTCACCAAACAATTACAAGTATCGTAATCACGATAAAAAGGAGAATATCTATGATGAAAATATGAATATCATCGACCAATACTATCCTATCGAACGCAACAAAAGTGGTGCATATCGCGACCTACACATTCTACAAGAGGCTTATTACAACACCAATCGTGGCGACCGTCTTGGTCTCAATGCCTGGTATATCAACTCCAACCGCGAACTTGCTATGCTCACCACCGACTATGCCGATGATACTGAGTTCGAAAATCGTCAGCGCGAACAGACTTTCCGTGGTATATTC
>JAZQRP010000055.1:0-4030 GCA_045629685.1 Candidatus Aphodosoma sp.
TACCATACTGTTTAATAACCTCCATTAAAGGAATACCAAACCACTGAAGTTCACCATCTTCCATTGTAAACTCTTCATTAGGCACCTCAAACGCCTGTTGAATCAAATCGATATACTTATTTTTCATAGCAATGAATTTTACCAATCCGACTCACTCGGATTGTGTTATTTTCAACAATGTAATTAACTTAGTTTATCCAAAAATAAGACAACCTAAATATTTCGACTGCAAAGTTACATAATATATTCCATATATACAAACATATACGAATAAAATAAAAGTCACATTATCAACTACTGACAATGTGACTTTTTTATTGCGAGTTTACTATCTAATGCTCATATTTAAATAACAAAGGATTATCCTCTATATACTCTTTCATCGCATCATAACCATATTGATAAATCTCTTCATAATGTTTAAAATCAAATTCATGATACTCAGTCAATGCCCAACAATCAATAAGACAATCTGCTTTTGCTCGATTAGGCTTAGCATTCTTCTGTTGAAACAATCGCAATGCCCACGCCGCCATGTCAAGCGCATTTTTAGCCTCATACTCATCTATAAATGGCAAAACATCTATGGCTATAACCTTCATCCAAGGATTTCCGAATTGTACACGCAGAGCTTTTACTGGCAAATTATCAGCCAAACCACCATCTACATAACGAACACTATCTATCATCATCGGTTCAAACAACGCTGGTATTGACGCCGACGCCGCCACATATTCAAACAAATTTCCGCCCTCTGAGCGATACACTGCATTGCCACTCTCTACATCTGTAACGCAAACCATAAACTTACGCTCCAAACTATCGAACGAATTATGAGGAACAAACTCACTCAATTCACGAAGTAACGTTCTCTGCGTACTCATTCCCTTATTACGAAGAGCCGATTGCCAGGTAATCAAGTGTCCCACCTTATACAATCGCTTCTCTTTCACAATCTGCATTATCTCATCAGCCGAATATCCTGCTGCATACATCACACCAATTATCGCCCCCATACTCGTACCTGCAACATATTTAGGCTCAATGCCATACTCTTCCAATGCCTTGATTGCTCCAATATGTGCCAATCCTAATGCCCCACCACCACTAAACACAACTCCTACATCATATGCCTGAAGTTGTCGCTTTGACACATCTTTATTTTGTGCGCTAATCATCACAACGCATACAAACAAAAACAGATATGTCACAAATTTTCTCATATTATCTCTTAATTAAATAAGCACAAACTTGATATGGTTTTAATGTCAATTGGACTGGCTCATCTGCCAAAAAGTTTAATTCGATCGCAACATCTGTCATCAAATCTCGTGCAACAACCTTACCAAACGCCTCGCAACCCATAGCATCAAACAAATGATGTGTAAGATTAACTCGCACTTCACGCTCTTCGCCTGCAAAATTAGCCACTACAAACAACATCTCTTCATCTGTATATCGAACAAAAGCATATTGATGGAATGAATCGAACTGCGGATTGCGTTGATTCAACCACATCAAATCATAGAATTTACCTTCTGCCACAACCTCTCTATTCACCACACCTATCAATCTACGATACAATTCAAAAATTGTGCATTGTGCATTGTGCATTGTGCATTGTTCTTTGCCATATATTTTTGGCAAAGAACACAAACTTTCTACTTTCCAATAATCAAATATCGTAGTACGACCATCAAATCCACTAAATCCCTCTGCTTCATGCGCATTTTCACCTAATTCTTGTCCGGCATAAACCATTATTGGCGAAGTATTCATCAAAGTTGACACTGCCATTGCAGGAAATCCTTTCTCGGCATCGCCTGCAAAGAATTGTGATGCAATACGCTGTTCGTCATGGTTCTCCATAAAATTAAGCATATGGTCTTCTATATCATCAACCGCTTGCCATGCGTATGTGATTGCCTCTGCCAAACCTTGTCCTTGAACTACCGAACGCAATGTATCATACAACCCCACTTTGTCGTACAAATAATCAAATCCGCCATGATGAATATAACTACGATACTGCGCTGGATTATACACTTCAGCAATAAATATTATCTCTGGATGCACTCGTTTGACATGCGCAATAGCCCAATGCCAAAACTCTACTGGCACCATCTCTGCCATATCGCAACGGAACCCATCTACACCCTTCGATGCCCAAAACAACAAGATTTGCAACATCTTATGCCATGTGTCTGGATGCGGATTGAAATGCGTTACTCCACCACCACAATAATCGACCCCATAATTCAATTTCACAGTTTCATACCAATCGTTCACCCCTGGCGACGCCGAGAAACAGTCATTACCCGTAGCGCGAGCTGGGAATTCAACATAATCTTCTCTATCAAACTGAGGACTAAACGACTCGTTTACACAATAATAGAAGTTATTATTGTGCCAAAAGTGCCAATCTTCTCTATCGCCTGCGCCCAATGGCTCTACCCCTTCGGGTGCTGATATCGAATTATAATTACGCGCCACATGGTTCGGTATAAAGTCCATAATCACCTTAAGCCCCGCCTTATGCGTGCGAGCAATCAATTTTTCCCACTCTTGCATGCGCTCTGCTGGCTTATCTGCCAAGTCGGCATCTACATTATAATAATCTCTCACTGCGTATGGCGACCCTGCTTTGCCTTTCACCACTGCACGATGATTAGCCGGTTGCCCTATCTCGCTATAATCGGTCTGCGTTGCATGATCCAACACGCCTGTGTACCACACGTGCGTATATCCAAAATCCTTCAAACCCTTCAACACCTTTGGCGTGAACATACTGAACTTACCCACTCCATTCTCCTCTATCGTTCCGTTCTGTGTATTCCCCTTCGCTCTATGCGACGCCTTACGCCCCTTATTGCCAAACAATCTCGGCAACACTTGATATATTACTATTTTCATGATTTAATTATTTTTTTATTTCAACAAAAGTACATATTTTTATATTTACAGGCTTATAAAATTTAATATGTATTTTAACTCTATCAGGACAACTACTTTTTTCAAGTACATGCCCTAATAATTACTAATTAATTACAAGGCTTGTACTTAAAAAAAATGTAAGCCAACAGAAACTAAACAATGTAATCAAACAATTTTGTCCAATAAATTAATTTTGTACTTATGTTTAAATCCTTACTCCTTAAAAACGAAAATCTCTCTCGCCCAATGCAATTTTCTTGATATTCTCCACTGCTTTGGCTCTAATTTTCGGATGTGGCACGCGCTCTATTTCTGCTGCAATGAGGTTCTCTATCTTTGTGCGCACCTCTGCCGACGCATAGTCTTCCGAATACTCTTTCAATGTCATCAATGCGTTTGGCTGACAGCAATTGGCTATCTGTCCGCTCTTTGCCAACGACATAAATCTGTCGCCTGTGCGTCCTTCGCGGTAACACGCTGTGCAGAAGCTTGGTATATACCCCAAATCCAACAACCACGACACCACTTCGTCCAACGTACGCTCGTCCGACACGTCAAATTGTGCTGTCTCGTTATGGCGTTCTTCTTCAGTATATCCACCCACCGATGTGCGCGAACCTCCACTGATTTGACTCACACCCAAATCCAACACTTTAGCGCGACTCTCTGCCGACTCGCGTGTCGACACAATCATGCCTGTATATGGCACTGCTATACGCAACACTGCCACAATTTTTTGGAATATCTCGTCCGAAATCACATTCTTAAAGTCGGCAGTATCAATATCATCGGCAGGACAAATACGTGGCACACTTATCGTATGCGGACCGCATCCAAACTTCGCCTCCAAGTGCTCTGCGTGCATCAAAAGTCCCACAAAGTCATAACGATAGGTCTCCAAACCATACAACACACCGATACCCACATCGTCAATTCCTGCCTCCATCGCGCGGTCCATCGCCTCTGTGTGATATGCATAGTCGCTCTTTGGCCCACGTGGGTGCAACATCTCGTAGTTCTCTTTGTTATAAGTCTCTTGAAACAAGATATATGTACCAATTCCTGCATCTTTCAACTTCTTGTAGTTCTCTACCGT
>JAZQRP010000056.1:0-15980 GCA_045629685.1 Candidatus Aphodosoma sp.
AGAGGTTTGGGCAGCAATGGGCCATGAGACATCAATTTGCGATGCAGAATTCCCTGTTTGCAACGAGGCATATTTGGTAGAAAGCAATACAAAATACCCTATTTCGTTCAACGGCAAAGTGCGTTTCACAATGGAATTGCCTGCAGATATGAGCAAAGAGGATGTAGAAAAAACAGTATTGTCAAACGAACAAACTGCGAAATATCTTGATGGTAAAGCACCTAAAAAAGTGATTGTTGTACCAGGTAAAATTGTTAATATTGTAATGTAAGAGTAACGAGTAGCGAGTCGTGAGTAACGAGACTTAAGCACGTCTCATTTCTCGCTACTAATAATCTAAAAAAAAACAAAGCGAATAGTTAATTAGCTATAACTTGCTACTCGCTATTCGCTACTAATTGTCTATAAAATGAAAAATAATGTAGTTTTCAAAACTATTTGGGAGCACCTTGCAATTGCATTCGGATTGCTCTGTTATGCTTGGGGTTGGCAATTTTTTCTTAACCCTCACGAAGTAGTAGGTGGAGCTGTTACAGGTCTTGCTACTGTAATTATGTATGGCACACGTGGACTTTTGCCTGAGTCTATTCAAGGATTCTTTGACATGCTCGGTATGGCATCACAAGGTGGTGGTATTCCTGTGTCGTTTACATTCTTCCTCATCAATGGAATCTTACTTGTGATGTCAATCCGCATATTTGGTTGGCAATTTAGCTTACGTTCGATTTTCGGAGTAATTATGCTCACTATTTGGTTGTGGATTCCGTTTCCAGAATTGTATATCAAAGCGTTTGGTACAGCATTCCCTAAATTCGACATATTCCCATCAGTAATTATGGCGGGTATTTTGACAGGTTTCGGTCTTGCACTTACGTTCGTTAATAATGGTTCGTCGGGTGGTACTGATATTGTAGCTAAAATCATCAATAAATACAAAGATGTTTCGCTCGGACGTGCATTGATGCTCAGCGATGTAGCAATTATCTTCTCTGCTATATTGCTGCCAGAATCGACATTGGAAAAGGTGATTTATGGTCTTATCGTAATGGTTATTTCAACTCAAACAGTTGATATGTATATCAATAGCCTCCGTCAGTCGGTACAATTCTTTATCTTCTCGAAAAAATATGAAGAGATTGGTAGAGCGATTAATGAAGAACTGAATAGAGGTGTAACTCTACTTGATGCTAAAGGATTCTATACAAAAGAGCAAATACAAGTAATGACAGTAGTAGCACGTAAAAGTCAGTCACCAGACTTGTTCAATATAATTAAACGCATTGACCCAGATGCATTTATATCTCAAACACAGACTATTGGTGTGTATGGTCGCGGATTTGAGGTTATTGGAACAAAATAAATTAAGAATTAGAAATTAAATAAACTCCATACTACAAATATATAATAATTAACAACAAGCAAAGCGAGTAAGTCTCGTTACTCGCTACTTGCTACTAAATATCTAAAATTATGACAAAAAAACAAAAAGTTGCAACAACTGTGCGTGAGCACTTGGTTATTGCATTTGGTTTATTACTCTATGCTTTAGCATGGAACTTCTTCCTTTTCCCACATCAAGTGGCAGGTGGTGGTGCAACAGGTATTGCTGCACTTGTGATGTATGCAACTCAAGGACTATTGCCTGAAGGTTTACAAGAGTTTTTCAATAGCCTCGGTATGGCCTCAATTGGTGGAGGTATTCCTGTATCTGTAACATTCTTTATTATGAATGGTGCATTATTACTTTTATCAGTAAAAGAATTAGGACTATCATTCAGTCTGCGCTCTATTTACGGTGTATTTGCACTTACTGCATGGTTATGGATTCCTTACCGCGACATTTATGAAAAATTTGCAGGTCACCCTTTCCCTGAATTCGACCCATTTATGTCATCTATCCTTGCTGGTCTTATCGCAGGTTTCGGTCTTGCTCTCACATTCGTAAACAATGGTTCATCAGGAGGTACTGATATCATCGCAAAAGTAATCAACAAATATCGTACAATTTCACTCGGTCGTGCTTTGTTACTTTGCGACGTAATCATCATCTGTTCGACAGGTTTCTTACCTGATGGAAGTATCAAAAATATTGTGTACGGTCTTATCGTAATGATTGTGATGACAACTACTATCGATATGTATATCAATGGTGTGCGTCAATCTGTTCAGTTCTTTATCTTCTCGAAAAAATATGCTGAAATTGCAGATGCTATCACATTCCAAGCTCATCGTGGCGTTACAGTAATGGACGGACAAGGTTGGTACTCTAAAGAACCAGTAAAAGTAATCACTGTAATGGCCCGTCGCAACGAATCGACACAAATATTCAAACTTATCAAAGACATCGACCCAGATGCATTCATCTCACAATCAGCTGCAATCGGTGTATATGGTCGTGGATTTGACCCAATCGGACAAAAATAATAGACAATGAAAGCAATACGCGAATACGTTATAATAGCCATAGGGCTATTAATTAATACGTTAGCATGGAATTTGTTTCTTATCCCCCACGAGGTGGCAGGAGGTGGTGCTACGGGTATTGCGGCAATTGTAATGTATGCAACAAAAGGCTTGTTACCCGCAGAGGTACAAGCCTTTTTCGCTATGCTCGGCATGGAATCGGTAGGAGGAGGGATTCCTATCACCGTGACGTTTTTCGCCATCAATGCTGTTCTACTCATAGCTTCTGTCAAGGTATTAGGATTCCAATTCAGCATACGCTCAATATTTGGAGTACTATGCCTCACAGTGTGGTTGTGGATACCATTCCGTGATTTATATCAACAATTTACAGGCGAACCATTCCCTCTATTTGAACCGTTCATGTCATCAATTCTAGCGGGAGTTATTCTCGGTATTGGCATGGGATTGGCATTCACAAATAATGGTTCGTCGGGAGGCACAGATATTATTGCAAAAATAATCAATAAATATAGAACTATCACGCTCGGACGTGCACTGCTATTCACTGATGTGATGATTATCTGCTCGTCGGGATTTTTGCCTGATGCTGGTATTGACAAGGTCGTGTACGGACTAGTAGCTATGACTGTGACGAGTATCACACTTGATATGTATATAAATGGTATCCGTCAGTCTGTTCAATTCTTTGTTTTCTCAAAGAAATATGCTGAAATTGCTGATGCTATCACACAAAATGCACATCGCGGTGTGACTATTATTAACGGACATGGATGGTATTCAAAAGAAGAAGTAAAAGTGATTACTGTGGTTGCTCGCAAAAATGAATCGACACAGATATTCCGCCTTATCAAGCAAATTGATGCTGACGCATTTATCTCGCAATCAGCGGCAATTGGAGTGTATGGAAAAGGATTCGAAACAACATAAAAAATAATTATATAATAAATAGAAAAAAATATGAACGACTACTTTAAGCACGAATCGGCATACGTTGATGAGGGATGCGTGATTGGCAAAGGTACTAAAATTTGGCATTTTTCACATATTATGTCTAATTGCGAAATTGGTGAAAATTGCAATATTGGTCAGAATGTAGTAGTGTCTCCAGAGGTTAAATTAGGATGTAATGTCAAAATACAGAACAATGTGAGCGTATATACTGGAGTTGTTTGCGAAGATGATGTATTTCTTGGCCCATCGATGGTTTTCACAAATGTAATCAACCCTCGCAGTGCTGTAGTTCGTAAAAATGAATATAAACCAACTATACTTCGCCGAGGAGCATCGGTCGGAGCTAATGCTACAATAGTTTGTGGCAACGAAATTGGTGAATATGCAATGATTGGTGCTGGCGCTGTAATCACAAAACCAGTACCTGCTTATGCATTAGTTGTAGGCAATCCTGCACGCCAAATCGGTTGGGTTAGTGAATATGGAGAGAAACTGAATTTTGATGAAAATGGATTAGCTACCTGCCCCGCAACAGGACAAAAATATAGGTTAGAAAACAAACAAGTAATTAAAATTAACTCCTAATTTCTTATTCCTAACTATATAATTATGATTACAATTGCTTTTGATGCAGATGATACACTCTGGGATAATGAGATTTATTTCAGAGAGAGTGAACATGAATTTTGTAAATTAATAAATGAGCACTCACCACAATTGACTGAACGAGAAATTATGCCTATACTATTTGAGACGGAAGTGGGTAATCTCTCAATCTATGGTTTTGGCGTTAAAAGTTTTGTGCTTAGTTCAATAGAAGCTGCGGGAAAATTATTAGACAACAATGTACCTTACTCCATTATCAAAAAAATTACAGAAATAGGTAGAGAACAATTGATGAAACCAGTTACGCTATTAACCGACGTTGAGGCTACATTGTCGCAATTGAAAGCTGAGGGTAAATATCGCCTTGTGCTTGCCACTAAAGGCGATTTGCTTGACCAAGAAAGCAAAATCAAAAGGTCGGGATTAGCACAATATTTCGACCGCACCATCGTGATGAGCGATAAACAAGAAGAAGACTACCGTGTGATGATGAAAAACCTGAATTGCAAACCAGAGAAAATGGTTATGATAGGCAACTCTTTCAAATCGGATATTCTGCCTGTCGTAAAATTAGGTGGATACGGAATTTATATTCCTTATCATACAACTTGGGCTCATGAGGTGGTTGACACCATCGAACATCCTCGCATTGTGGAAGTTGAACGAATGGGTGAATTGAAAAAAGCATTAACAGATTTAAAAATTGAAATATGAAAAAGTATTTTTTTATCGTAATCATTGCTGCAATGGTTGCAGCTTGTGGCAATAACAAAAAAGCAGAGTCTAACGTAGCTCGTGATATGTATGATTGGATGGGTAGTTACACAAATGATACAATCACTTTTGTGTTTAAAGAAAAAGGTGTATGCGACGTAATTACTGCAAAAACTACACTCTACGGTTGCGACTATTCTTGGGATATTGATGGAAACAATATATGCGTTGTAGATGCTGACCAAAATATCTATCTACTCGAAGTTAAAGATGACTATATGATATCAAACACTGGTTCTACCTTTAAAAAGATAAAATAATGAATATAAAAGAGATACGTATTGAGGATTTTGACTATAATTTGCCTGATGAGCGCATAGCAAAATACCCTTTAGCTGAACGCGACCACTCTAATCTACTATATTGGAAAGATGGTGAGATTGAGCAACTTCACTTTTATGATTTGCCTGACCTATTGGTTAAGAATGATTTGCTTGTTTACAACAACACAAAAGTAATTCAAGCTCGCTTGCATTTCCAAAAAGAGACTGGAGCTACAATAGAAATCTTTTGTTTAGAACCTCACACTCCAGCAGATTATAACCTTGTATTCCAAGAAAATAAAAGTTGCGTGTGGAAATGTCTTGTAGGTAATTCTAAAAAATGGAAAGAGGGTGCGTTGAAACAAACTATGTGCATCAACGACATTTTGTTTGAATTACAAGCTATAAGAGTGGAATCAGCAAATGAAGGTATGTCGCATCTTGTTCGTTTTGAATGGGATAACGAAGAAATTCTCTTCTCTGATATATTAGCTCATTTTGGAGAGTTGCCAATACCTCCATATCTAAATCGTGCAACTGAAGAAAAAGACAAAGAGACTTATCAAACTGTCTATTCGAAAATAGACGGTTCGGTGGCTGCTCCTACCGCAGGATTGCACTTTACGATGGACGTACTACGCCAATTGGCTTTGAACGGAGTACGCGAAGACGAAGTGACTCTACATGTTGGTGCAGGAACATTCCAACCTGTTAAATCAGAAGAGATTGGCGACCACCCTATGCACCGCGAAATAATATCTGTAAGCAAATCAACTATCGAAGATTTGATTGCGTCAGCTGGGCATATTGTTGCTGTAGGCACAACCTCTGTGCGCACATTAGAGAGTCTATACTATCTAGGTTGTCGCATTGCACGCAATCCCGAAAATCCAGATTTGATGGTTGAACAATGGGAACCATACGAAAATGACTACACTTTGACTACAGAAGAGTCGCTACGCGAAATTATTAATTATCTAGATAACAATCATCTAACTGCAATTGATGCTGCAACACGAATTATGATTGTACCTTCATTCAAATTCCGTGTAGTGAATAAAATAATAACTAACTTCCACCAACCAAAAAGTACTCTATTATTGCTTATTTCGGCATTTGTTGGCATCGACCGCTGGCGCAAAATCTACAATTTCGCAATGGATAATGGATTCCGATTCTTGTCGTATGGCGATAGCTCTTTGTTAGTAAAGAGTAAGGAATAGGTAGTAATTGTGCATTGTAAATTGTGAATTGTGCATTGAATAAACGGCATACTTTTTGATTTTTTAGATTACAAAATCAAAAAAACATCTCAAAATAACGCATTAAAACTAAAATTGTGCATTATTCTCCCCCTGTTTTAGGGGGAGTCCCTATAAGGGAAGGGGGTACAAAAACATCTAAAAAATCAAAAATCTATGAAAACAAAATCACTTATCATTACGCTACTAATTGCTGTGCCTACAATGGCTACAGCTAATTATGAAGAACCAACACAAAACAGATGGTCTGCTTCGTTTGGTGGTATTGAATTTACTGACCCCGTCTTCGAAGGTTACAAATTCGAAGGTGTATCTTTCGGATTGTCAGGTAGTCACGCAGGATACTACAAAGGTACCAACCAAAAATTATCGTGGGAAGTATATGACAATTGGGCTTACAACATTGCCTCTAACAAAACTTTAGGAACTACAAATATTGCCTATTGGACTGGTAATATAGGATTTGGAACTTATAACCATTGGCGTCCAGCAAAAAACTTTGTACTCAATTCTGGACTCATTGTTGAATGTTTTGGCGGTATTAAAAGTCTAACTACCAGCGACAAAGCCTCGTTGGACTTTCAAACTCAATTGCTCCTCTACTCCGATTTCCGCTATACTTGGTGGTGGGAAAATTGGGGTTTAGGCATAAGTTATAAGTCATATCTCAATGTTTTGGGTATGATGATTGAACCAAATACTCCACAAAATTTATATGCTTTACAAAAAGGAATTAAGGCTGATGATGTATATTTTACATCATTTCACAACAGACAAGGCGTAAAAACTGACCTTGCTATACTATTCATACTAAAAGACGTAACTCTACAAACTACATTTATCTACGATAGCCACTGGTGGCAATTGAGTCAAGAACAAAAATCATATACACGTAAATTAACATGTGAAATTGGCTTAATAGTAAATCTAATATCTATCAAAAAAGATAAAACTAAAATGCTATATTTTTAATTTATGAAATTTAAAATACTCTTCATCGGATTGGTTGCTTCTGTCGGATTATGTGCGACAGAAGTAACCAATCGCTCTTATAATCGCTTTGCTATCAGCCTCGGCGAAATGACTATAACCGACCATTACCTTAGTAATCAAGAATATAGTGGCATAACTTTAGGCTTAGATGCTAACCATACAGCATACTACAACTCTACCGATAGTTGTGCGTCATGGTTAGTGTATGACCATTGGAGATATGGACAATTAATTAATTCGTCATATAGCGCAATGATTCAATATTTAGGAGGCAATGCTGGATTCGCATCTCACTATAATTGGCATCCCGCAAAAGGATTGCGCTTAATGGCTGGCGGTGCAATTGATATTTATGGTGCTATCAAAAATCAATCGCGCAACGTCAATAATCCCTATTCTGGTGACATACAGATAAATTTGATGGCTTCAATAGGAGCTCAATACAAACTAACCTGGAAACAATGGGCTTTATCATTTGAATATATGGCTACAACACCACTCATAGGTGGTATGTTTGTTCCCGAAATGGGACAATCCTACTACGAAATATATCTCAACATGCCATCTGCACTCAACGAAGTAGCTCATTTCACCTCATTTCATAACCGACAAGGCATAAAAGGCAATTTATCTGTCAACTTCATATTACCAACTGTTACACTATTCATGGGAATGAACCATAACCACCAATGGTGGCAAGCTAACAACATGAGTTTCTATATCAAAGAGTTATCAGTACAAATTGGTATTGCTCTTAATCTCGGAATAATAAAAGAATAAAGATTTTTATGAAAAAAATATTTATAATAATAAGTGTCGTTTTTACACTTTTTGGTTGCGACAACAACGAAACTATAAAAGAATACAATAGTGACCCACATGACAACTTTGAAGCTTTGTGGAAAATATTGGATGAACGCTATTGCTATTTTTCATATAAAAACATTGATTGGACAAGGGTATATAATGATTTTTCCCCACGCTTTGATAGAGTAAAAGATGTTTTCCAACTATTCGATTTAATGTCTGAAATGATTGACGTGCTACAAGATGGTCACGTAAATCTATATGCTCCTTTCGATGTTTCGTCATGCACTGGTTGGTTTGACTCATATCCTGCTGATTATAATGCCGATTTTTTATCAAAACACTTCGACTCTGAATTGCGTTCAGCTGGTGGATTTTCTTATACTACTATAGAAAATGGGAAAATAGGTTATATTCGTTATAGCAGTTTTTCAAATGGTTTTTCTATGGCTAATTTAGCATATATTGATGCTTTATTTCATGAACTTAACAATACTGAGGGCATCATAATCGATGTGCGAAACAATAGTGGTGGCTCTTTAGGCTATAGCGAACGCTTAGCCTCTTGTTTCTTCAAAGAAAAAACTACTACTGGATATATGCAACATAAAACAAGTGAATGCCACGACTGTTTCTCTGACCCAACACCTATAGTAACTGATCCAAAGGATGCTCCTATTGATTGGAGCGACAAACATGTAGTAGTCCTATCAAATCGTCGTTGCTACTCTGCTACTAACGACTTCATTGTCCGAATGAAACAAGCTCCTAATGTAACTGTGATTGGTGGTATTACAGGCGGTGGTGGCGGAATGCCTCTATCGCAAGAACTACCTAATGGCTGGATGATACGATTCTCGGCTGTACCTATGTTTGATGCCGATATGCAACATACTGAATTTGGCGTTATGCCTGACATCGAAGTACATATTTCATCCGATGACACCGACGACTCCATCCTACTAACTGCTATTTCCGAAATTATACACATATAAAAAAATCATATTATCTTCTCTTCCTGTCTAAAAATAATAAAACTATGAAATTTACTACTCCAGTAAATATACCCCCCAAAAAAACAATTGATCACAATTCACGAATTGTAATGTTAGGTTCGTGCTTTGCCGAAAATATTGGTAAAAAACTTATTGATTGTGGGTTCAATGTAGTTATGAATCCGATGGGAATATTATATAACCCTATTTCAATTCACTCTGCATTAGAACGAATTATCGATGGACGTGAATTTACTGAAGATGAACTCTTCTATCACAACGGATTATGGGCTTCATTTATGCATCATGGTTCATTTTCACATGCCGACAAAACCGAAACTCTCAAAATGATAAATGAGCGTTTACACGAAGGTCACGAACAACTCAAAAATGCTACCCATCTAATCATCACTTTTGGCTCAGCCGAAGTGTATGAAAAAGATGGAATTGTAGTATCCAACTGCCACAAACTACCCTCTCGCCACTTCACCCACCGCCTACTATCAATCGACGAAATAACAACTCCATACACCCAACTCCCAACTCTCAATTCTTGCGATAAGCGAGAGCAACAATGTTTACTTCAGTTGCCGAGCGAACCAACGGTCTTGAGCGAAGAGAAAAACTCTAAACTCTCAACTATTTTCACCATTTCTCCCGTAAGATACTTAGGCGAAGGTGCTCATCACGGACAAATCAACAAAGCTACACTACTCCTTGCCACTGACAAAATTTGCCAAAAAACTGGAGCCGACTATTTCCCTTCTTACGAAATAATGATGGACGAACTACGCGATTATAGATATTATGCTGCTGATATGATTCATCCTTCTGAAATAGCTATTGAGTATATATTTGAACGATTTGCCGAAACATATCTCACCGACGAAGCCATTCAAACGGCTGAAGAGGTACAAAAGATAAAAAAATCATTAGCACATCGCCCTCTACATCCCGAATCAGAAGAATATGAAAAATTCAAAAAAAAGCTATCGCAACAAATAGAAACGATAGCTAAAAAATATCCAAATATAAAATTTACACAATCATATTAAGTGCAGAAGGGATGATTTCGGCTATATATGGCCCATGTCCTTCAAGCATAATTCCGTCAGTTTCAATAAGAAAAGATTGACTGTTTTTTATTTTAAAGCGTTTTGTAGTTTTCATTGTACATGCTGGATGATTCCATAACTCACCTCGAAAAAGATATGAGAGTGCTGTTATTATAATTTTGAATGTTGGACGTGGTATCATATTTGTATGAAATAGGCCATCTGTAGGGTCGGCTGGCACTTGTTTTAATCCGCCACCTGAATAGCAACCATTACCTACGGCTATGGTAAACACTTCATCTTCAATTGCGTCATCATCATAAATAAGCTGCATCTTCGTTGGTTTCCATTTGAATACAGCAATCAAAAGACTTAATGTATATACCCACGAATGACCACCATAGATACGCTTCATACGGTCTGTCACTTGACATACTTGGGCATCAAAACCAACTCCCATTCCATTAAGAAAATAACGTTTATGCTCTTCTCCATCGACATAATAAGTTAGACTACCCAAATCAACTGGCACTTTATGCCGTTCATACAAACGATCTGACAATTTACGCTTCGACTTATAAAGACCCCAATAACGAGCCCAATCATTTCCTGTTCCGTACGGAATTAATGCAATAGAGACTGACGTTTTATCTTCAATATTTGAAGTATATATGCCGTTAACTACCTCATTTATAGTCCCATCTCCTCCAACTAAAAGGATATTACGAAAACCTCGCTCGACAAGATGACGTGCAATTTCAGTTGCATGGCCTGCATATTCCGTAGTCCATACTTGAAATTCTATTTCAGCACGCTTCAAAGTACGGTACATCTTAACCCAATCACGACGTAAATGTTGCTTACCAGCTTTAGGATTAATAATTACTGCCCACTTATGTGATTCATAATTCATAATTTACAATTGAATTAAAGAGAAATTAATAAAAGATTATCCTCACTCCTTGTTCCTTGCCAAAACTTGATCCATTATTGTTATAGCAGCCATAGCTCGCACTACAGCCACAGCTCGTGGTGCAACACACACATCGTGACGACCCGAAATTTGCACAGCTACAGCTTGTCCTGAATCAGTTACAGTTCGCTGAGGTATAGCAATTGAAGAAACAGGTTTAAATGCTACACGAAAATAGATTGGTTCTCCTGTTGTAATACCACCCAACAATCCACCTGCGCGGTTAGTATTAAACTTAACCTTACCTTTTTTAATTAGCATTTCATCATTGCTTTCTGAACCTTGTACTGTTGCCGCCGACATGCCCAAACCATATTCAAATCCTTTAGCGGCAGGAATAGACATCATTGCTGATGACAACTCAGCCTGCACCTTATTAAATATAGGTTCTCCTACTCCTGCGGGCATACCTTTGATTTCACAGCGCACTGCTCCTCCTATTGAATCACCCTCTTCGCGCACTTGTTCGAGTAAATCAAGCCATAAAGCTTCAGTAAATCGGTCAGGGCAACGAAGTGGACTCTTCTCCACATCATTGCCATCTGTTTGGTCTGGTATAAGAATAGGGCCTATTTGGTCAACATACGCAGTTATAGAAACACCTTTTTGCGCAAGCCATTGTTCTGCTATTGCTCCAGCAACAACCTGAGATACTGTAGTGCGCGCCGAAGCACGTCCTCCTCCACGATAATCACGAATACCATAACGCATATCATAAGTGTAATCGGCATGTCCAGGACGATAAATATGCTGCAAATCAGCATAATCTTCACTACGCACATCCTTATTACGAATTATGAATGCGATTGGTGTTCCAAGAGTAACGCCATCATATATTCCTGACAAAAACTCTACATTATCAGTTTCGCGACGCTTGGTAGAACCTGCAGTAGTCTGAGGCGAACGTTGTGCTATACGACGTTTTATCGCCTCAAAATCAACACGTAATCCCGCAGGACAACCATCAATCACACCTCCAATAGCAGGTCCATGACTTTCACCAAAAGTGGTTAATCTAAATATGTGACCAAATGTATTCATCTTTAATGCACAATGCACAATTTATATTAAATAATAAATATTAAGAGAACACTCCTTACTCCTTGCTCCCTAATTAGCAGCATCCGCCACCACAACCAGAGCAACCGCCTTCACCACATGAGTCGCAAGAGCAACCGCCACCACAACCATGGTGCATCATTGCGTGAAGTTCTTCTTCTGATGGTTGTGTTACACTGATAATGCGACCTGAGAAATAGAGATCTTCACCTGCAAGTGGGTGATTAAGGTCAACTTGTACTGTTTCAGCTTTTACTTCAACGATTTCAGCATTGATACGATTTCCTTCGTTGTCAACAAGTGGAACAATTGCACCTGGGAATACTTTTTCATCATCGAAATTACCATCAATCATAAAGATATTTTTTGGAAGTTCGATAACATTCTCTTCTTCATATTCACCGTATGCATCAACAACAGGAATCATGAATTCAAATTTATCTCCTTCACCAAGACCTTCAAGATTTTCTTCAAATTTAGGCAACATCATGCCCATACCATGAAAATATTGAAGTGGTTGTTCTGGAGTTGTTTCTTCCATAAGTTCAAGTTCACCCTTTTCTGTTTTTACAGATAATTTGTACTGTAAAATAACTAATTTGTTTTCTGAAATTTTCATAATTTTTTAATGTTTTTTCTATAGCAAGTAGCAAAACCACAAGCCTTTTTGTTAATATTTTTATAAATTATTAATCCAAACTATTCCTCACTCTTCATTCCTCATTTCCTCTTATCCAGCCAATTAATATTAGCACTACGTCCCGAACGTTTATCATATTTAAGGTCTTTCAACATCGATGCATTAGCTCCAATAGTCACCATAAATGATTTATACAAACCAAAAGGCGAAACAGATGCAGAAATAGACCAACAGTGCAAATCACGGTAAATAGACATTGATGTCTGTGTAATTTTCCAATTCTCTAAATCAACTGAACCAGAAAAATTCATACGCCACTTCTCCGCTGGCTGAATACTACCACTAAATGTAAGGCTATGAGTATACTTCAACTTATATGCCGAAGCATTAGGATTATAAAACTCTTTTGTCATCTTCTCCACAAATCCAAAAGAATAGTTTACCGTAAAACTCCATGGAATTTTCAATGAAGCATAACCTTCTCTATCCTCTTTATCTTCTTTTTCCGATGACTCTTCACCTTTATCTTTATTTCCAAATATATTATCTATCGGCTCACCTGTGATAGGATCACGCTCAACATCCATAGCCGCATTAGGATTCAACGGATCTGCCATTGCATCATTCATCAAATTAGCATCCTCTTCCTGTTCTTTTTCCTTTTTCTTATCTTTTTTCTTAAATGTATCATTATTAAATGTATAAGAAAAACTTGTTCGCGTGCCTTTAAAGTGCATCATCTCTCCATAATCCCAATGCAATTGCCCCGTACGAACAATATTACCAGTCTCATTTGGAAGATAACGATAAGGGTCAAATTGACCACTGAGATTAAGAGAAAAACGTTTAGTTAATTTCAATCGAATTGCTACCGACAAATTGCTCCAATTCATAGAATCTGCAGCAAAATTATATCCCCAATTCAACGAAAAATTATCAATAAGACTTACCTTTTTATACGCCAACCCCGTCGAATCACTCTTATCTTTAACTTTCATCTCTACGTTGTTTTGCAATCCAAAACTAAGCGTTGACGACACCCCTCGACCTGGCACACCATACATCCCTTGCGAATATGGCGAATAAACTACCTCTTGCTGTGATATTGGATGTACACTATTTTTATCAACAATTGTCTTCGTATAAGAATCATAAAAACCAAACAAATCCGAACCAAAATCTGGATGATACGAAAAACTAATCGAAGGGGTCATGACGTGACGAATCCTATCTACATAATCACCAAACCACTTACGAAACGGAGTATAATATCCATACAATTTAGTCGATAATGAAGCATTTGTCGAAAAATCATACACTCGATAAAATCCGTATGTCGTATCCATTACCTCCTCTTGGCGAGTTACATCCCAATCGCGATTTATACGATTAAAATACCATCGTTCGTTATAATTCTCACTAATTGAGAAATTTATATATTTAAAGAAAGTAAAAGAAGCTGATATCGGCAACGAATGTTTCACACCATTTTTCCAATCACGCACAAACGACGAATTGAACAACATGTTCTCCTTCGTATTGATACTATTACTTGCCGTCATCGAATAACTCAAACGTATCTTTTCATACCAACGCTCTTTACCAATCGGTTTTTTACGTTTAAAAGGATAAACTTGCGACATGTTCACACTCAACGTCGGCAACGTAAGCGAAATAGTAGAGTCTTGTGTACGTTGTGTCAACGAAGCATTCAACGAAATACTCCACGGACTCTCCGGAAAACGCTGAGTGTAGTTTATACTCGAACTCGTAACATTCTTCGACTGCTCTGCCGGATTATAATAGTTATTAATATTGCTCGTATTATAACCACTCGTAGTAAAATCCACCGATGCCGAAAACGACGAATACTGACTAGCCTTCGCATCCTGCTGATGTCGCCACGACACCCTAAAGTTCTTTGCCTTACTATAATCTGGCAAACCCTTCTCTCCCCTAACATCCTCTCGATACGACAAATTAAACGAACCACTAAACTTATAACGCAACCTATATTGACTCGCCAAACTAAGAGCCCAAGTCCCTTTAGTAAAATACTCTCCTAAAATCTCCAAATCAACATAATCATTTATAGCCCAATAATATCCACCATTTTTCGCAAACAATCCACGCTCCAAATCCTCACCAAATTGTGGCATAATAATACCCGAAGCATATTTCTGCGTCATCGGGAAAAAACCAAACGGAACCGCCAACGGCAATGGCACATCAGCCAACACAAAATACGCCGGACCTGCCGCAAGATGACTCCCCGGCTTCAACTTTGCCTTTGTCAATTGCAAATAAAAATGTGGATGATCATGATGGTCACAAGTCGTATATTTCCCACCCTTCATAAACAAACTCTGATCCTCAAACATTTTTGTCTGGTCAGCAATAATATGACCCTCATCTTGCTGCGTAACAACACGACGCACAAAAGCCTTCTTCGTCTTAAAATTATAACTCATATACTTCGAGTTATACGTCTGTGTTCCATCACTAAATACTGGATCTCCAATAGGATTACCAACCGAATCAACCGTCCCTATCGCATAAATAGTCGAACTATCTATCTTAAAACGAATATACTCCGCTTGCAACTCTATTGGCTTAGACTGCATGTATTTAACCTTACCATCTCCATACAAAAATCCAGTACCATCCATCAAAAATACAATCGAATCCCTTGCTTGATACTGTACCTCTGCATCCAACATCTCCTTTTTCGACTCTGCAACCGAATCCGAAACTATACTATCCTGCACAACACTATCCTGAGGCAAATCAACCGAATCTACAGAAAAAGAATCTAACACATTTTCAGACAAAATCGAATCATTTTGCGATACAACAACCGCATTGACATCAATAATCCCACAAAAAAGAATAAAGACACCAATTATCAAAAACACTTTCTGTAAATATAACCTACTGTTTATCAAAAACTTTTACCTATAAAGATATATCTATTGCAGTTTAAACAAAATTAACGACAAAGATACTAAAAAAATACGACATAATCTAACAAAAAACACTTAAAAAACACAAAAAAAATCCTAATACATCACATACACCACTATAACCTCTATACTCCCTATCCACTACCCAATCTCAACCATATCTAAAACATATTATAAATATACTATAAATATAGGATAAATATACTATAAAT
>JAZQRP010000057.1:0-11782 GCA_045629685.1 Candidatus Aphodosoma sp.
GCAAAATGAAAACGCTCATCTCGCAAAAACATCATAACCTTACTCGGTTGCTTCTCTTTCTTAACTTTACTCTCTTTCTTTTTATCCCCTTTCATAATTTATAAAATATTTTCTATTATCTGTTATCTGTTATCTGTACTCTAACATATAACGTGCAAAAATGTAGCAAACCGAATGCAGAGTTAAACTTTAATTTAACTCTGCTGAGGTGCAGCACATTTTCTCAAATTGTTTACAATTTGCAAAGTTACGAATTTATTTCCATATCACCATAAAATAATTCACTTTCAATTTACACAACTTATTCACAAAGTAAAGACACAGCGTGCTACGTATTATCAGTCGCAAAACTAAAAAATTAAAAAAAACAAAAAATCGGTAAAACACATAAATGCACTACCGATTTTCTTAATATTTAATAGTCATACATAACTACGGACAAACCGCACGAACCGAAAGTCCAAGCTCACGACTGTGAGGATACCTATCTATATAATTCGAATCAATTTCCATAACATGAGCACCTCCAGGACTTCCTCTAAACAATGATTTAGACCAATAATATCCATGCAATCCAACATTACTAACACCATCATGATATACAATCCCTGCTGCTGGCAAAAAAATGCTTTTATCCGTATAACCAACAATATTCGATGTCACTAAATATCCATCAATTTCATTTAACGTAATCCAAGTCCACGAACACTGAGTTTTCAACTCATCCATCTCAACATTAGTCGGCATACGCCAATCACCACCCCAATTCATCGTTGCTGCATCATCTTCTGGATCTAACTCCATTTTATCATCAACAAAGCCATCTTTACCACAATAATCATTATCACAATATTTAATGACTTGATTCCAATCTAAACCATATCTATATGTACTCCAATCATAAACTTCTTTTGGTTCAACTTCTCCCCATGCAAAATAATCACCATATTCCTCCGGATTAATCGCTCCAATATTACATGTCGCCCACTTTACAGACAAACCCAAATCTACATAACCATGCTTTTCATGCTCACCTGAGATTTTCAAATTAAAATCTTCATCTCCTCGTTCACAATCTACACACAATAAACAAATTGTAACAAAAAATAATAAATAAAATATTTTTTTCATAACTATATCCTCCAAATATTAACATGTTACAAAGATAAAAATTATTTTTCAAATAAACAACTACAATATCAATAATTTTTCATAATTTTATTTTCAAAAAAATAGCACATAAATATACACACTGAATCAGTGTGTATATTTTTTCTTTCCCATAAGCAAGCTACCTTTAAGCAAACTGCAAGCAAGAAAACCGTCATGTAAGTAAAACAGAGTTAAACATAATTATTTTTATCTATTATGCGTAAACTCGTAGCGCAATTGGTCGTAATGCTCTATTTTAGGGTCTATATCAGTGTTTTTATACGTTTCATCAATAATTAAATGCCTTTTTTCAATGATATATCTCTGTACAAAATATTCGGTTTCAAGTGCTGTTTTTGAACCATAATGACAAACTTCATGACTCAATCCCTCATAACGACGGATATAATAAGGACAATTATATTTTTCTAATCTTTTAACTAACGAATTTGCACCAAAAAATCCATATCGAAACAATTTTATCTTATTGTATGTTACTATATTATCTTTTGTACCATGAAACAACATCGTAGGAGCAGGACACCGCGCATAATCAACCAATCCCTCTGTCGTTAATACTGCTCCAGAATATGCTATAACTCCAGCAAATCGCAATGTATCAGGCAATAAAACAGTATGCCAACTTCCATTACTATGCATATAATCGGTCTGTAATACAGTAATTGCTCCTGCACTCGATCCCGCTAATATCACCTTATCCGCATCGACTCCCTCTTTTTCTATCAAATAAACTACCGCAGCCGAGCAGTCCTCTACTGCCATATAGATAGCACTTTGTATAGCTTTTACAAACTTCATCCCTTTCAACGTAAAACTCTCCATACCAAGTCGGTAATCAATCGTAGCAACCCTAAAACCTCGTTCACTCATTACCCGACAATATGCCACCACAATACTATCATTACGACTTCCAGTCATAAAAGCACCTCCATGAACATACAAAATTACATGATCGAATTTAAGTTCTGTAGGCTCATAAATAGTCATATACAAATTAAGTGTATCATATCTTGTTGTATATACCACGTCACGCACATTGTTTGCGTTTATATGACCAACCAAGCAAACTAAAAATAAAAGAATTAAGTTTTTCATAGTAATAAATATTTAAAGCTAAACGATAGAGAGTTAATATAAAATCGTTTTAAATATCTATCTCAAAAATCTTGCCATTCATGTTTAAATTAAATAAACACAGAGAATAAAAATTATTCTTTATATACAACAATAATATCAACATTTTTTCATAATTTTGTATCCTAAAATATAATCTCCCACAAATAACACAAATATTCACAAATATTATTTGTGTAAATTCGTGAAATTTGTGGGCAAATAAAAAATGTATCTTCATGTCTAAAACTACAAACTATGACCCAAAAAGAACGATACAACGGCGTACTACAATACTTCATCGACACCAACGCTAACGACAAACCCGAACTCATCTACCGCGACGAATTTTCACTTCTCGTAGCTGTAATTCTCAGCGCACAATGCACCGACAAGCGAGTTAATATGGTTACGCCAGCCCTCATAGATGCCTACCCTACAGCCCAAGCCATGGCAAATGCAACGATTGACGAAATATACGAATACATCAAATCCGTGTCGTACCCAAACGCAAAGGCACGCCACCTACAAGGCATGGCACAAGCACTTGTCGAACGCTTCGATGGCATAGTTCCCTCAACTACCGAAGAACTCACCACTCTACCAGGTGTTGGTCGCAAAACCGCCAACGTCATCACTGCCGTCTGCTTTGGTCAACCAACCATGGCAGTAGATACTCACGTATTTCGTGTAGCCAACCGCATCGGACTTACCAACAACAGCAAAACCCCACTCGAAACCGAACGCACTCTCATCCGCCATATCCCCCAAGACCTTGTGCCACGCGCCCACCATTGGCTCATACTACACGGTCGCTACGTCTGCACTGCTCGCTCACCCAAATGCGCTGAATGTGGTATAAACAAGTTTTGTAAGTACTTTTCACAACACAACAAAGCCTAAAAACCCCTATATTAACACAAAAAAAGTAGCATCAAAACAACTTTCGATGCTACTTTATTTATATAAAACCAGACCTATTTTATTCTCAATTTATACACTTCCAACAAACGTTTCAAATCATCAACTTGTTGCTTTATTTGACGACCTCTATCGGTATCTCTCACTAACATTCGCTTAGTATCAAATTCAACCAAGAAACGTGTACCCTTAATATCAACCCCCTGCTCTATAGCTTTTTGACGAGATTCAAATGGTTCATGTTGCACAAGTTGCATACCATGCGAATTGAATACAAGTGTATAACCTGCAATACCTGTCTCATCATGGTAAGGACGCGAAAAACCTCCATCAATTACAAGCACTTTACCATCAGCTCTTACCGGACTTTCTCCTTTAATCGTCTTAACTGGCACGTGACCATTGATAATATGACGATGTTCGCCAATTACTCCAAATTCATCAAGAATACGGTCACACACTGCCGAATCATTACGCAATTTATAGTATGGACCTTGATTCTCTTTTTGTGGTGTTTTATCAGACAACAAATAACGCTCAAAATTAGCCATTTGATGCTTATCAAACGATGGCGAATCCGGACCACACCACCAATACCACATATAATCAAGCGCAACAGCATACTCTTCTCTATCTCTACATGGCAAACAAGCAATACGAATCAATTTATCTACTTCATCAAGATATGCCTTACCCGCAACTTTCTTACCTAACAATTCCACTTCACGGAATGTTCCATCTTCATTCATTGGCACAGAAGCATGGAACAAAAGATTTCCATTGCACACCAAATACATACTACCTTTATCCAACAACAAACGAAGGTGACGAGCCAATTTATGACTATCGGCAAACGAACGACAAAGCTTATCCATCACATCACGCTCACCTGGAGTCAATTCGTATGGATTTTCTTTTGTAACTGTAGGGAAAATAGCATCTTTCATCACATATTCTACTCCATCAATTGTCACCACTCCTCGCTCTTGATCAACAAGATGCAAACGATCACGAAATTCCATATTCCAACTTGGATTTCGTTGCGTAATAGCATGCTCCAATTTCCATTGAATCACCGAAATTGCTTTGTGCATTTGTGAAAGCAAACGCACATTGCGCTCATCATAATTCACATCTGCAAATTTCAATTTTGGAATATATGGTGTACATGGATCATTCTCGTATGTCTCCATCGCAAACGTTGCAAGTGGCAACATATTGATACCATAACCATCTTCAAGCGTAATTAAGTTAGCATAACGAAGCGAAAGACGTATTACCGACGCTATACATGCCTCATTACCTGCCGCAGCTCCCATCCACACAAGGTCGTGATTACCCCATTGAATATCAACATCATGATACTGACTAATTTGATCAAGAATCAAATGCGCACCAGGTCCACGGTCATACACATCACCAACAAGGTGAAGTCGGTCTATAACAAGACGCTGAATAAGCGTACACATAGCAATAATAAACGCATCCGAACGACCATTATCTATAATACTACGCAAAATAGCATGAACGTATGCTGTCTTATTTTCATCATCTTCGCTCTCATGCATCAACTCTTGAATAATATAAGAGAATGCCTCTGGCAATGTTTTACGAACCTTCGAACGTGTATATTTCGAAGCTACAGCACGACAAACACGCACCAATCTTATCAACGTAATATTATACCATTCATCCAAATTATCTTCCTCTGACTTAACAATTTCCAATCTCTCTTTTGGATAATAAATCAATGTGCACAAATCATGTTTCTCCTTTTCTCGAAGTTCTCTTCCAAACTCCTCATTCACTTTGCGCACTACTGCACCACTCGCATTACGAATCACATGGTCAAAAGCCTCATGCTCTCCATGAATATCCGAAAGAAAGTGTTCTGTTCCCTTTGGCAAACTCAATATAGCTTCCAAATTAATAATCTCTGTACTAGCTGCCTCAATAGTCGGAAATGACTTACCTAGCAACTCCAAATAACGTTTTTCCATTGTATTATATTTTAAGGTATTATCTAATCTATATCTCAATATCTAATCTTAAACCAAGCAATCTGTCAACTACCAACAATTCTCTTTCAAAAAGCAAAGTTATACAATTTAATTCATAAAAACAAATATTTATGGCACATAATTTGAAAATATTTTACTACCAACAATTAAAAAAAGGTATAATCTTAGTTAAAATTATAAAATTTAACACTTATCAATGATTAATAAATATTAAAATGGTTATTTTTAGTTAAAATTGACAATATCACACCAAACTTTTCGTTATCTTTGCACATCAAAAAAGAAAACATTTAACATAAAAACACAATAAAATTATGAAAAAATTCATGTCAATTACTGCATTTGCCCTCACAATCGTAGCGACAAGTGCACTTACAAGTATCGTTGTAACAAAAAACATCGATTCTCTTGGGTCTAAAAACAATTCTACTGAAAACAAAATTTCATCTCCAGTATCATTCACAAAATTCAACAACGACAACTCTGCTCGTCCTGCCGATTTCACCTATGCTGCCGAAAAATCAGTAGAAGCCGTTGTTCACGTAAAAACTAAAATCGACGTCAGCAATCGCTACTCTATGAACATCGACCCCTTCTTCGACTTCTTTTTCGGTCGCCCATCCCAACCTCGCGAACCTCAATACCGCGAAGGCTCTGGCTCTGGCGTAATAATCTCCACTGATGGATATATCGTCACTAACAACCACGTCATCGACAACGCTTCTACTGTCGAAGTAACCCTCAACGACAAACGCAAATTCGATGCAAAGGTCATCGGCACCGACCCATCGACCGACATCGCCCTCCTAAAAATCGAAGCCGACAATCTTCCACTCATCTCTTTTGGCGACTCTGACAATCTCCACATCGGCGAATGGGTTTTAGCTGTTGGCAACCCATTCAACCTAACCTCCACCGTCACCGCTGGTATCGTTAGCGCCAAAGCCCGTAACATCAACATCCTCAATGCCGAAATGAAAATCGAATCTTTCATCCAAACTGACGCAGCTGTCAATCCTGGCAACTCAGGCGGTGCTCTCGTCAATACTCGTGGCGAACTAATCGGCATCAACACCGCTATAGCATCACAAACTGGCTCATACACAGGATATTCTTTTGCCGTACCAATCTCAATCGTTAGCAAAGTCGTTGCCGACCTCAAAGAATACTCTGTCGTACAACGTGCCGTATTAGGCGTACAAATTGCTGATATCAACGACGAACTCGCAAAAGAAAAAAATCTCTCAACCCTCAAAGGTGCATACATCGCTGCCATACAAGAAAATAGCTCTGCCGCCGATGCCGGACTCAAAGAAGGCGACATCATCACAGCAATCAACAATCAAACCATCAATTCCGTTGCCGAACTTCAAGAACAAGTGAGCCGCTATCGCCCAGGCAACGACATAAAAGTCAATTACATCCGTAACGACAAACCACAATCTGTCATCGTCACACTCAAAAACCGCTCAGGCAATACCAACGTCATAAAAATTGCCGACAACAGCATACTCGGAGCCACATTCAAAGAAGTTGACAAACATATTGCCGAAAAATTCCGACTCAATTCAGGTATCCAAATCGACACCATCGACCGCAATGGCGCATTAGCCAAAGCTGGCTTAAAAAAAGACTTTATCATCCTCAAAGTCAACGGACAACCAATCCGCTCCGAAAAAGACCTCACCACAATAGTCAACCAAACAATCAATGCTAACGACCAAGACCGTGCTCTATTCATCACAGGCGCATTCACAAACGGACAAATCGCTCACTTTGCCGTCAACCTCGAATAACCACACCCATCACATACTCCCCAAAAAGGCTGTGTCATTGATACAGCCTTTTTTATTTCAACCCAACACCTACACATTATCCCCTTCTATTTACTCCATATCTATAACATACTATAAATATATGATAAATATACTATAAATATACTATAAACATACTATAACCAAATACTCGCAATACCTACAACCAATACAATATCCACTCTAAATTTAACCCAAATAAAAAAAACAAAAAAAACATCCACAAACTATTGCACATATAAAAAAAAAATAGTAATTTTGCGTGCTTAAATTGTATATACAGAATGAGACAGCTAAAAATTACTAAATCTATTACCAATCGCGAGAGTGCATCGCTCGACAAGTACTTACAAGAGATTGGTCGTGAAGAACTTATCTCAGTAGACGAAGAAGTAAAGTTGGCTCAACGAATCCGTAAAGGCGACCGCGTAGCATTAGAAAAACTTACACGTTCTAACCTACGTTTCGTAGTTTCCGTTGCAAAACAGTACCAAAATCAAGGGTTATCACTACCCGATTTGATTAACGAAGGTAATTTAGGCTTGATTAAAGCAGCCGAGAAATTCGACGAAACACGTGGTTTCAAATTCATCTCTTATGCCGTATGGTGGATTCGCCAATCAATTCTTCAAGCTTTAGCAGAACAATCACGTATCGTGCGCTTGCCGCTAAACCAAGTGGGTGCGTTGGGTAAAATCAACAAAGCATTATCGAAATTCGAACAAGAAAATGAGCGTCGTCCATCAGCAGAGGAACTTGCAGAGGAACTTGACATCCCATTCGAAAAAATCTCTGACACAATCAAAATTTCAGGACGCCACATTTCAGTAGACGCACCATTCGTTGAAGGCGAAGACAACTCTCTTCTCGATGTATTGGTAAACGATGATTCTCCAGTAGCTGATTCTACTTTGATCAACGAGTCGCTCAACAAAGAAATCGACCGCGCATTAGACTCTATGCTCCAAGACCGCGAACGCGACATCATCAAAATGTTCTTCGGCATCGGTTGTCAAGAAATGACACTCGAAGAAATTGGCGATAAATTCGGCCTTACCCGCGAACGCGTACGTCAAATCAAAGAAAAAGCTATTCGCAAATTGAGAAACAACTCAAAAAACAAACTTCTTAAAGTGTATTTAGGATAATAACCCTAAAATCTACACAACAAATAACTGAAAGAGCATTCCTCCAAAAATGCTCTTTCTTTATTAAATACCAACTCCATATTCTTAATTCTTAATTCTTAATTCTTAATTCTTAATTTTTTAATTATCTTGGATTTAAGTAAGAGCCCCATATCAAAACTCCTATGGTACTACTCGCTACCATCGTTGATAGGCACATTGGTCAATGCGCTCTACAACATCATCGACCGAATCTACATCGGACAAGGTGTTGGTGCGTTAGCCATATCAGGCTTAGCTCTTACGTTCCCTATAATGAACCTACTCGGAGCATTTGGTATGCTTGTGGGTCACGGTGCCGCTGCACGAGTTTCGCTACTATTAGGCAATGGCAAAAAAGAAGAAGCTAATGCCATACTACCTAACACACTTTTTCTATCGTTGTTCTTTTACCTAATCGTCAGTTCGTTGACATTCATATTTTTAGAACCGATACTCTATGCATTTGGAGCCTCAGAACAGACTCTGCCCTACGCTAGCGAATATCTAAAAATTATAATTCCAGGTCATATATTCACTTCGTTGAGTTATGCCTACACCAACATAATGCGCGCATCGGGTCATCCAATGATAGCGATGAACACACTCATAATGGGTGCGTTGCTCAACGTGCTACTCGACCCGATATTCATTTTTTGGTTCAACCTTGGCATCAAGGGTGCAGCATATGCAACCGTTTTATCTATGCTAATCTCGTGCCTCTGGATTATGCACTACTTTTTCCGTAAAGACAACACCCTAAGTTTTTGGTCAATAATCAACAATCAACAGTCAATAGTCAAAAAGAACAATAATTGTGAATTATGCATTGTAAATTATGCATTAATTAAATCAATTCTCAGCATCGGACTCTCGTCATTCCTACTCCACACAGCCACTTCATTGGTTAATGTGCTAATGAATCACACTCTACAAAACCATGGAGGCGACCTTGCTATTGGGGCATTTGGCATCATTACCTCATTTACATCACTCATCGTAATGTCTATAGTAGGCATGGCACAAGGTATGCAACCTATCATTGGCTACAATTATGGCGCTGGACTCTATAATCGCGTAAAAACAACTCTAAAATATTGCGTTTCTATCGCTACCGCTATAACCTCATTGGGTTGTATAATAGCTTTGATTTTCCCTCATTATATAGCCCGCATGTTCACCGTCGACACCAACCTTGTCAACATCACCGCAAGCGGATTGTCGATATATGCATCTACGTTCTTTGTGGTTGGTTTCCACATCATTGTGACCAACTATTTCCAAAGCATCGGACGCGCTAAAATATCAATATTCTTATCTCTATCACGCCAAATCTTACTACTCATACCATTCATTTTGCTATTCCCACCTATATGGGGACTCACAGGCGCCTGGATGGCACAACCAGTCTCTAACATAATATCGGCCGCAATAGCTATTGTAATACTATCTTTACATCTGAAAAAACTATGACATACAGCATCTTAAATACTTTAATCGACACCACATCGCACAAAATAACACAAGATGGCAAACCTATAAAATTAACTCATATCGAATTCGAACTATTGCTTTATCTTGCCCAACACGCCGACAAACTATGCACGCGAGAAGATATTTTAGATAATGTATGGGGTCAGCGATTTCAGTACGACACAGGCACCATTGACGTACACCTACACTCATTGCGTCGCAAGTTAGGCTTCGAACGCAAACATCCCATAGAATCTATCCGCAATATTGGCGTCATACTGCACACAACGCCTAAAAAACAATCATATAGCCTAAATATTCAAGATTTTACCATTCAATGGATTAAGGCTCACGAAGCAGATTTCGACGCAAAACAACTTATTCCCCATCTGCATCTCGACCCATTTGTCAGCGAAATCACTCTATCACCTAAAGACTTACAACAAATGCTCGACGGCATACTCAATGTGCTTCTGCCAACCTCACAACCGGGCATTATCTGCATAAAATCACATCTGAGTTGCACACATTTCTCACTCATATTAGATATAAACGGCACTATCAACGAACTCCGAATACCTATCAACGAATAATTATTTAAGTTAGATTTAAGCAAACTTAAATCAAAAAGCAATATCTTTGTCGCAAAATTACCAAAACAAACAATATGCGACAAAGATTATTTTTTTTATTACTCATTTTTAGTGCAACTCTGTTTGCAAAAAACGACTCAACCTCTATATTTCAAGGCTATAGTGGAGGTATGATGGTGCACGCTGGTGGCCTATTTGGCGAGAATCCTAATGCTACCCTCCCTTCTGGCGAATCTATCTCATCTCAAGGTCTCACCTATGGCATTGGTGGTTCTCTCCGAATCAACCTTAAAAAACATCTACGCGTTGGTTGCGAAGGTTTTGTATCTACGATGAATAGCAACTTCACCAATAAGCACAACACCTTGCAACCAGGCAGTTATATCCGCACAGGATGGGGAGGCCTATTGGCCGACGCTTGTTGGCGTGGCAATAAAGTATGGCCCTACATCGGTGGCTCTATTGGTGGTGGAGCTATGCATTCGCTCATGGTTGTCGATGGCAATCAAGACGATTGGACTCCCGAAAGTTACACCATCTTAAACAAACAAAGTTTCTTCTACGTTGGTCCTTATGCTGGTATTGATGTGTGTCTAACCAAACGTATCCACTTCACTTTCCGTCTCGATTGGATGATGGCCCTTGCTCAAAAATCAATACTCTTACCTACAGGTCCTCGTCTATACGTAGGCTTCATGTTCTGTCATTAATTACATCTAATATGAATTTTTCAGGAATAATACTCGGTTTAGTCTCTTTCATCTGCATCGGACTATTCCACCCCTTAGTCATCAAAGGCGAATACTATTTTGGCACTCGTTGCTGGTGGGCCTTTGCATCAGCTGGAGTTATAACACTAATTGCCTCTCTTCTCGTCGAAAATATCTATCTCTCTGTGATTTTCGGAGTAATATCTTTCTCTTGTTTTTGGTCGATTCTCGAACTATTCGAACAAGAAAAACGAGTTAAACGAGGTTGGTTTCCAAAAAATCCTAAAAGGAATTACGACTCTACACCCGAAAAATAATAAATAATAGTATAGATTAGGATAAAAAATAGCAAAATAATTTGTTACTTTACAAAAAAAATGCTACCTTTGCGTGTTAATTACATTATCTATAAAAAATGACTATTCCTAATCTCGATAATATATATCAAAAAATATTAGAACTACGCGAGAAGCATATCAAAGACACACGATTTGTGCTTGTACTTGCCTTCATCACTGGTCTTGGATGTGCTCTTGCAGCATTCCTTCTCAAAAGTTCTATCCACTTTGTGCAAGATATCGTCAAATCGTTGATGGCCAACGACTCTCTCAACTATTGGTATCTTGCCTTCCCTGCCGTGGGTATCATCATAGCATCACTTTTTGTCAAATATGTTGCCAAACACGACATCTCGCACGGTGTAACCAAAATTCTCTACGCTATTTCTCAACACAAAGCTATCATCAAACTCCACAACTGCTGGTCGTCGATAGTTGCATCGAGTATCACCATCGGTTT
>JAZQRP010000058.1:0-7606 GCA_045629685.1 Candidatus Aphodosoma sp.
AAAATACGTCTCATTGTTAATAGTGTTACATTTAAATTTTGGTGTGCAAAGGTACGGTAAAAAAGTCCTTTAACAAAATATTGTATATATAAAAAGTGTTATATTTTAGTGAAAAAATATTAACAAAAAATATATATATTGCAAATGATATAACTTTTTGATTGTTAATTGTATAATAAAATTATATAAATGTTTTTTTATATAAAAAATAAGTGTTATATTTGCAGCCGAATCTATAATTGTAAACTTTATTGTCAAAAAATATAAGATTATGAGACCAAAATTTTTCTGGATAGGAGCTATATTATTGTTTTTAGTGGCGTGTGGCCATAAGAATGATCTATCTGGTGATATAGCAAAATTTCATCATGTTGATACTATATTGTGTCAGTATCATAAATCTTTGGGTTCATGGGATTATTCGGATGTATCTATTGATGTACTTGATAGTATTGAGAAAATCTATCTTTCGCATAATAGGTTAGATGCAGTTGCTCAATGTCGTCTTCTTAAAGGGGCTAAGTATTATAGTGTTGGTGATAATGTGCAAGCTATTCGTTGTTTGAAAGCAGCTGAGCAGAATTTTCTCTCCGACGATTTCGATTATGGATATATACTATATTATTTGAGCCGAGTGTTGTCAGTTGATAATCCTCAGCAGAGCAAATATTATGCCCAACGTTTGCATACTTGGTCAACTGATAATGAGCACGCTTATCTTTTGGCAATGAGTAACAAATTATTGATGAATCTCACCGACGATATTGATTCTGCTCTGCACTATCGTCTTGAAGCAATCGATTATTTTACTATCTCCTTCGACTCTCTTATGATTGATAAAGCCAATGCTCGTTATGCTATCAAGTTTATCGAGCAGTTACCGATTGATTCGGTTGAGGCTCTTATCAGACCTTTCTACGATAGAGTAGGTTATGCGCGCGATGCTGATGCTTTGGCAACAGTTTATCTCATTAACGAGCGTGTAGATGATGCCTATCCATATATTCAGAAACTTGCCGGTGTTAAAGATTTTGAGTTTCAGTATTACAATAATATGGCAGTCTATTATTCGCAAAAAGGCGAATTTGAAAAGTCGTTGGCTGTCTATGATTCGGCATTCCATATCTATCAGCAGCAGGCCGAACAAATATTGAATGAACAAATAGCTCGTGTAAATGGAGAGTACGACAAGAAGTTATATGACCAACAAATCAAACTGCAACATTATCGTACTATGTTATTGTCTTTGATTTTTGTTTTAGTAGCAATAGTTGCTATCGCTTTAATTTTTTGGCTCGTGCGCATTATTCATCGCAATCGACTTAGAAATAGAGAATTGAAACAAGCAAAAGCTAAATTGGAAGAGATGAATGAGGAGTTGGAAGTACAAAACGAAGAGTTGGTCGACACAACCAAAAAGCAAACTCAGAAACTATATGCCGTATCAGATATCTGCAAAAATACCTACGCATCCATCGTGTTGGCAAATCCCGATATGGTGAAGGTGATTAGTCGTTCGTTGTATGAAAATTTAAAAGAGACTTATCCTCAACTCTCTAATATGGATTTTACTTATATGTTCCTTGATTTTATCGGTTTAAATGCCAAAGATATATGTTGTATTCTTAGCGTGCAAGATGGTACATATTATTGTCGTCGTTCGGCAATAAAGAAGAAATTGGGCACCGAACTTGACCAGGATATCGATGATTTGTTTAATAAGTTTTTCTTGGGTAGTTTGGTTGATAATAATTAAGAAAAGAGCCTATGTCATAAAACATAGGCTCTTTTTGTATTATTTTTGAGCAAAGGCTCTTTCTAAGTCTTGTGAAATATTGATTATAAAATCGCCCATTTTTTCTAATTCGTTCACTATATCCATATAGTAAACACTGGTTTGATAATTCTTTTTGTTCACTTCAATTTCCTCTATTTCAGAATCACGGAGTAGGTTGCGAAGGTTATTAATGCGATCTTCTGCATTGTAAGCATTAGAGATTTCGACTAAAGTGCTTTTATGTGCTGCATTTAAGTTTTCAATCATTGCAACGTAGGCTCTATCAACCTCTTCTACCATATTGTCAAGTTTTTTGATAGTCTCAAAATCAAATGTTTTCTTGTGAATATTTCTCCTTGACAAAATACGGCTGATTGCTTCACCCGAGTCACCAAGCGATTCTAATTCCCCAATAATCTTATACATGGCCTTAATTTTCACAGAAGTATCTTCACTAATACCACTTGCCGATACTGCGTTCAAAAATGCTGCTATCTCATAATCTATTTTATCTGAAATTTCCTCATATTTAACCAATTTTCCACGCAATTCTTCGAATTTATCAGCATCAGATTCGGATATAGCTAATTTTGCATATCCAAGTCCATTTCGTGAAATTTGAGCAAAATGAATAATTTCATTAAATGCCTGTTCTGTAGCAAGTTCTGGTGTAGTAATAGGACCTGCCGAGATATATTTAAGACGAAATACTTCACTATCTTGATTCTTAGGAGTTTTGATAATCCATACTACACATTTTTCAATCACTTTTGTAAACCAAATAAGGATAAATGTATTGATAGTATTGAAAAGTGTGTGCAACATTGATAAGCCATACAATGCAGCGACACTACTTGCTGTATTTGGACCAATTACAACAAAACCTTCATTGGCAGGATTAGGCAAACCGAATAGTTCAATAATAAGACCTACAAGAGCCAAGAATGGTTTGAAGAGTATCAATGCCCAAATCACACCAAATACATTGAATATTGTGTGCGACATAGCAGCACGTTTAGCCTGAGTATTACCCACTGAAGCTGCTATATTGGCTGTGATTGTTGTGCCTATATTCTCACCAAGTACCATAGCACATGCCATGTTGAATGGAATCCATCCCATACTAAGCATGATGAGTGTAATGGCCATTGTAGCTGACGAAGATTGGAGCACTAAGGTAAGAACTGTACCGAAAACAAGGAAAATCAACACAGAGCCAAAACCGTAGCTTGACCAAGTTTTTACGAATTCCAATACTTGTGGGGTCTCATTAAGGTCTGGCACCGATTCTTTCATAAATGAAAGGCCAAGGAAAAGAAGACAGAAACCTACTATGAGTTCGCCGATGTTTTGTCTTTGATTTTTCTTAGAATTAGAAAATAAAAAACCAAACAGCATCAACGGAATTGCAAGAATCGAGATGTCGGCTTTAAATCCAAGCCATGCTACAAGCCATGCTGTTACAGTAGTACCGATATTGGCACCCATTATGACCCCAATAGCTTGAGAGAGTGTTAGTAATCCAGCATTTACAAAACTAACCACCATTACGGTAGTGGCTGATGACGACTGGATTATTGATGTAATTCCAAGTCCAGTTAGCACACCTTTAAGAGGATTTGATGTCATGGCTGACAAAAAACTACGCAATTTGTCGCCCGATGCTTTTTGAAGGCCCGAACTCATCAAGTTCATACCATAAAGGAACATACCTAATGCTCCTAATAGAGTGAAAATTTGTAAAATTCCCATTTTTATTATAAAGTTTAGAGATTATTGTAGGGACACACGGCTCGTGCGTCCGTTTTTATATTAATTTATCAAATAAATATTGTAGATAACAAAGCAAATGAACATGAATACTCCGCCGAATCTACCTATTTTACCAAAGAAACCAAATAGGAGAGTGAGCACTGCAGCAGCAATCATGACGATGTAATCAACGTATGTAATACCAGCCGATGTTAGAGGCATCACTTGCGAACTTACACCAAGAATCAAGGTTATATTGAATATGTTAGAACCAATAATATTACCTAAAGCTAATTGGGTATTTTTCTTTATTGCTGCTGCAACTGATGCTGCAAGTTCAGGGAGCGAAGTTCCGCAAGCAATAAGTGTAAGCGAGATTATTGCATCGCTGACTCCAAACGATTTTGCCACTTGAACCGCATTGTCAACAAAGAAGTCACAACTTGTTATGAGCACTGCAAGACCTCCAAGCACTTTCACTATTGCGAGCCATAGTGGAGTTTTCTTTTCGGCAGACTCTTCGGCAGAGGCTGTTGACTCAGTGGTGTTTTTCTTGTCGCGGTAGAATGAGTACCACATAAAACCAACAAACATGATAAGAAGTAAAATTCCATCTAAGCGACTTATACACGCAGGGTTACCATTAAAAAAGTTGAATGCGAAAAGCATTAGAATTACCGAAACACCTATACATAGAGGTATCTCGAATTTCATATTATCTTTATTGATAGCAATAGGGAAAAATAGGGCAGTAATGCCAAGAATGCCTAATATATTGAAAATATTAGAGCCCACAACATTGCCGATAGCGACATCGGCATTGCCTTTTAGGGCACCAATGAAGCTCACTACGAGTTCAGGCATAGAGGTGCCTACGCCCACAATAGCGGCTCCAATAACGAAATCTGATACTTTGAATTTTCTGGCAATAGATACTGCACCCGCAACGAGCAGGTCTGCCCCCACGACGATACCTGCCAAAGATAAGAGAAGAATTATGTATTCCATTGTTTATTATTTAGTTGTGTGTTATGTCTGTATATTTTGGATATAGTCCACCTTAAATGGGTGGTTAACACAACTAAATAATAAGCCTACCAAAACTAATCAATCGGCGAGTAGGTTTGGCAAGAAAGGAATAAAGAGTTGAGGAATTGTTATATAGGGAATTGATTATGCCGGTATTCAGGATTTTACCGGCTTTTACGAACGTAAAATTATTTTTGTGTGCGTTATTTGTTCGTTGTGAGGTTGATTTAATGTTTGGCGCACCTACTGATGATATTTGGCGTGAGTTGTGTAAGGCAGAGTCGAAAATAGAGAAATCTGTGTCGGTTGTTACAAATTCGGTGGTTAAATCCTCTATCGAATTCTCTGCTATAGCAGAATCCGATTTACCCATACCATCAATAAAAGCAAATGCAATTATGATGGGAATTAGATATTTAATGAAGTTTTTCACGCTAATTTAATGGGTTTTATCTATGTTTATTAAAAAAACATTCCCCCACAATAATTTCGTTTGCAAAGATAGTGCATTTTTTTGAATATGTCGTTATTTTTTTAGTGGTATTTTTCCTATAATAGTAAATATTTTCTATAAGCCAATACACACTCTCATTGTGTATTTTTTGACCCTACCCTCAAGCAAGGTTCAAGCAAACTGCAAGCAAGAAAACCGCCACAAAAAATACCCAATGAGAATGTGTATTTTTGTGGCGGTTTTTATCTTTCACTACTTATATAGTTTTTTGTAGTTGCAAAGTTTCAATTTGCCGTCTGAGTCGCGGAGGTGCATACCATTGCCTTTGCAGAATTTCCACACCTTACAGTCGGCACACTCATCTTTCTTCATCCATTCGCGATTGCGATATGGCTCGAATTTGTTTTCCCACACCTCCCAGAAATCGTCTTTGTAGATATTGCCTTGGTGATAGTCGCTACGGATGCTAGTGCACGCCGATATGCTGCCGTCGCAAAGCACCGAGGCAATCGACACTCCAGCTTGGCAAGTGTAGTAGTGGTCGCGCACTTTGCCCTCGTATTCGCCCAAGAAACCTTCGCAACTGAACGAGGCATGAATCTTCTTCGTTTCGCGCATGCGCACGATGAAGTCAAGCAGACCACGGAATTGCTCGTCGGTGATTTGCAACTCAGGGTCTTTGCCTCTGCCTGAAGGGAATATTGTGAATAAACGCCAGCGTTTCAAACCTATTGAGGCGAGAAAATCAGCCATTTCATCGAGATATGGGTAGTTGCGAGGGTTGACGCAAGTCACCACATCGAACGCCAAAGTAGGCTCGGCAATAGCCAATTTGATGGCACGCACGGCGTACTCAAACGACTTCGGGTTGCCACGCATCCAGTTGTGGTCCTCCTCGAATCCGTCTAGACTGATAGTGAGCGAGCGTAGTCCGCTATCCATTAGCGAATTAAATCTCTCAGGGGTCATAAACAATCCGTTCGACACCATACCCCACGGAAAACCACGGCGGTAGAGTTCCAATCCACATTGTTCGAGGTCTTTACGCATCAAAGGCTCGCCACCCGATATGATAATCAACACTTTATTAGGGTTGACGTGAGGAGTGATGCTGTCAATCACCTTCAAGAAATCGGCAAAAGGCATATCCTTCAAACCAGCTGTGGCGGTACAATCGCTACCGCAGTGGCGACATTTGAGGTTGCAACGCAATGTAGATTCCCAAAACAGTTGGCGTAGTTCGGGTATTTTTGCCTGATTAGAGATATATCGCGACCAAAGATTAAGTGCAAGTCGTTGTTTTATTGATAATTTACACATAGTGTTCGGTTTTTTAGACAGAATGACATAAGAACATAATTTCTTTGCCCACAAATGACACAAATTCCACGAATTTATTTGTGATTATTGTGCTATTTGTGGGAGAATAAAATTTATTCATTGTCGTTTTCTTCGTTGTTATTTTGTTCTTTTTCTTCGAGGGTTACAACTAAATCGGTGACTTCGGCTCTGTAAGGCGCATTGCTATAGGTGGTGTCTTTTGTGAATTCAAGGGGAACTATGATTGTATCAGTTTTGAATTCGCCATATTGTTCACCATCTATATCTCGGAAAATCAGAGCTACTTCTTTTGGTGGTGTAAATTCTCCTTCTCCCCAATATAAATCCTCATCTATTCCTATGTGCATATGGAAATTTCCTAAATTGTCACTTCTGTTTTCAAGAAAAACATTGAAATCTTCTTGAATGCCATTTAATTCATTTGGAGTGGTAGTGTGTACTTCTATATTTGGAATAGGCGTATTAAGTTTTGTTTCCACTCTGCCCGAAATAGAAAAATCAGCAAGAGGAAGTGGTGCAGGTGGTGAATATAAGGGGTGTATAGCAGGACCACATGCTTGTAAGCCCGTAAAGGCGGCGATTATTGCGATAATCTTATTGATTATGCTGAAATAGGTTTTCTTAATCTTTTTCATGGCGGTATAGTTTTATTTGTTGTTGTCTTTTTCTTCTTCGAGGGTGATGACAATGTCTTTTACTTCGGCGGTATGGTGCCAATTGCTACCTGGAACGTCTTTGAATTCGGGTGTAATAAGCACAGAGTCGCGTCGGTATGAGCCATTCTCGGTGGAGTCGATGTCTTCGGCTATGAGCCAGAATTCATTTTCGGGGAAGTCTGTGAAATTCATAGAGAATGTTCCATCGGTAGTAGTTGTGTCGGTGGTATAAGGGTTACCTTCGAATATGTCGTAATTTGGCTCTTTCAAAGATACTTTTATGCCTTTTATGCCTTGTTTTTGAGCGTTCTCTACGCGACCTGAGATTTGATAATCAGCCGATGGTACGCCATATTCGGCTTGAATAGGAGGGCAACCATATTCGCAAGATGCGAATATAGTCATTCCAAATAGTGAAAGTATAAATCCAATGCAGTAATTTATTCTGCGTAGGATAGAGCGATTTAACTTTTTCATAGTTGTTATATTTTATTGTTTGTACTTTGTATTTTAAAATCGGTAGCCGACTCCTACTCTGAGCATTTTTGTAAAGAAGAGGGGTATAGCACCACCTAATTCGATGTCGCCAAACCAATG
>JAZQRP010000059.1:0-3144 GCA_045629685.1 Candidatus Aphodosoma sp.
ATGCAGTCTTTAGCGGACCTTTTGTTTCCGAAGCCAAGCGAGAATTTTCCAATTCGCAAAATGCCAATATGCAAAAGTGGTCTTCATTTATTAGAGGCAAAGTAAATCGCCAAGATTACTTACACACTGCATTATCATGGGATGCACGCGGAGAAAAGAATATTAGAGAGTATATGTCATTGCATCGAAACGACACAAATATCAATGAATTACGCAATTATTTCACAAGTGTAATAGACTGGATTGATTCTGTGTTTATTCATATTGAGAGCGAAATGCAAGGATTACCATGGGGAGAATACTACGAACTTTATCATAATATACCTTATAATCGTGAGGAAGTCGCACGCAAACAACAAGAGTTATATGCAGATCCTTATGTTAAATCACGTAAAGGTGTATTTGAATATATTTTAGGAGGTTGTCAATTACCTCGACTACTGGAGGTTCGTTGCTTTGATGATGCCATAAAAAAGAGTGTTTATGCCCGCCAAACAGAAGAAGCACGAAGTAATGGTGTAAGTAATTGTCCTCTTTGTGCTATTGGGAAAGATAATAATCGAACGAGAATTTACAAACTCTCTGAAATGGATGCCGACCATGTGACGGCTTGGAGCAAAGGCGGTGCAACAGATATAAACAACTGCCAAATGCTCTGCCAAACCCACAACCGCGCCAAAGGAAATAAATAATCTTTGCCTACCTTCGGCACAATCTTCAGCTCGAAGAAAAAAATAGCAAAAAAAATACACTCACGCGGGAAGCATAGTGAACACTACACTTTCCGCGTGTTATATATACCACTTTACCCTACAAATTCACAAATCTTCGGCACAAAACTACCAAAATGCCGAAGATACGGCATTACTATATTATATAGAGGCACAAAAAATAGCGGCAGAAGTAGCGGCAATAGCAAAAAATATTTTTATCAGTATCTATTGTACTTCGCAAGCCCTAAAACACAAATCAGCGGCTACTTTATCTATTATTGCCGCTACTTTTTACACCATTATTATAGAGACACGTTTATAGAAAGCCACCAAAAGCCCACAAATCTTCTATAGATATGCTTGTTTTGTTCTATGCTTGCGCTGATTCCTCAAAGTGGGGACTTTTCGGGCGCTACGCTCGGAGTGCGTTCCGTCGCACTCCTTCAGGTCGCCTAATCCGCAGCCAACTTTATCTGTCTTGCCAAATACAAAAATCGGGGATTTCTTATAAATTATTTGGTCAGTTCAAATAAAAGCAGTACCTTTGCGTCAACAAGCTTACCCCGCTTCCCGTAGATCAGCGCGCTTAGGGTAAGTCTTTATTATGAAGAATTACACCGATAAACCTCTGGATTTCAACCAACAAGTACAATTGTTGTAGGCAAACGAATTGACCTTTCAAAACAAGAAAAACACCATGCTTCTTTCGTAGGGACAAATTGTCCCTAGATACTAGCGAATAATCTTGTTGTTACTTATTAGCAAGTCAACCTTCACTACAAACCTTTCGCCACTATCTTCAGTATGAAGGGAAATAACCAAAATGCCAAAAATGTGTAACTCTACACGGAAATATGTGCCAAAAATGTGCAAAGTCACACTTTTTCTATATTTTTATTTGCATATTTCAACAAAATATACTACTTTTGCACCATCAATTTGGTTGAAAACGTGCAAAAGTGCATCGTGATATCAATTGAAAACGTGTAAAATAATACGCAACAACCAATTGAAAACGTGTTAAATTTTATTTTATGAAACGCAAAATATATCAACAACTTGCTGATTGGAAATTAGTTAGCAATGGAAAAAGTGCACTTCTTATTGAAGGAGCAAGGCGTATAGGAAAAAGCTATATCGTAGAACAATTTGCAAAACAAGAATACAAGAGCTATATCTTGATTGATTTTAACAATGTAAAAACCGAAATAAAGAACCTATTTCTTAATTATCTTACAGATTTAGATACATTGTTTCAACTCTTGTCGTTGCACACTAATGTTCAATTGCACCCGCGCGAATCTGTTATCATCTTTGATGAGGTTCAGCAATTTCCGCCTGCCCGCGCGGCAATTAAGTATCTGGTTGCAGATGGAAGATACGATTATATTGAAACAGGCTCACTTATTAGCATCAAAAAAAATGTTCAGAATATAGTCATTCCTTCAGAAGAACAGCATCTAAATATGTACCCAATGGACTTCGAAGAGTTCTTATGGGCAATGGGCGAACATGCTTTGTGCAACTACATATGCGAGTGCTTCACTAAGCGACAGCCAATGGGAACACTTCACCGCAAAACGATGGAGTTGTTCCGCTTGTATTTGATTATAGGTGGTATGCCACAAGCCGTGAGTACATATGTTAGCACGCGCGACTTCCGACAAGTAGAGAGTGTTAAGCAAGCCATCTTGCAACTCTATCGCGCTGATATTCATAAATATGCTACTGGAGCAGAAACGAAAGCAGCTGCCGTGTTTGAAGCTATACCTTCTCAACTTCAACTTCACGAAAATCGTTTTGTATTATCCGATTTAGAACCGACTGCACGCTATCGTAATTATGAAAGTGCGTTTTTCTGGCTAAGCGATTCTCGTATCGTTAATATTGCCTACAACACTTTTGCTCCTACCATTGGTTTGAATATGAATACAGAACGCTGTACTCTTCGGTGCTATATGGCAGATACGGGACTACTAATTTCATTAGCATTCAGTGAGCGTGGACAAATGCCAGCTGAAGTTTACGAGCGACTATTACACGATAAATTAGAAGTAAATTTAGGTATGGTTATGGAGAATGTAGTTGCACAAATGTTGGCAGCAGCAGGTAATCGTTTGTTCTTCTACAATCATGTTGATCGAGATGATGCCTCAAATGATATGGAGATAGATTTTCTGATAACGAAATCCCATGTAACATCGAGAAAAAATATCTCTCCAATAGAGGTAAAATCCTCTACGCACTTTACGACAACTTCGCTGAATAAGTGTATGAGCAAATTCTCTCAAGCAATTGGAGAAGCTTTTGTACTGCATACCAATGATATTAAAATAGAGGAAAATATCTGCTATCTACCCCTCTATATGGCAGGCTTGTTGTAACGAAAATAATCATACTGACACTTTCCGACATCAAAGCACCAAAACGC
>JAZQRP010000060.1:0-9336 GCA_045629685.1 Candidatus Aphodosoma sp.
CAAGGACAAGAAGATAACACATCTTACCTATATTACGATGTATATACAAAAGCAGAATACAATCAAAATTCACCAATTCTATCTCACACATTCAAAGTTAATTACGCAAATATTGCCACTATAAATAATGATCCACTACCAATAACAATAGTATTAAATGGCAATAAAGCAAACTATGTTATCGCTCAATATGAAAAACCATACTTCAAATCAATGACAGATGTAACAAATCTAGAAATAACACCAGATAATAACTTTGTCATAACATACTACAATCATAAATTTGAACAAACTAACGAAACCAAAATTAAATTAGAAGAAAATTCCAATTATTTATATCGTTTTGCAAGTCTTGGTTCTTTAAATAGAGGTCAAGATATTATTCTCAATTACAATGGCAACGATATCACCTATCTCATTTCTGTTGATAACTATACAGACATGATGAGTACTGCAATTCGTTCTTACTATTTATATAACACCGATGGAACTCTAATTTCAACCATATTTGAAAATGCAATAGAATCTATTCAAATGAGCGACATTATTGGTCAGCCTACACAATGGGCATTCTTAAGCAACGAAAACAACACTAGAAAATTAACATTTATAGATATTCCTTCTTTATCGACAAAAGCACAATTAAATTTGTCTTACAATAATGAAGACTTATCAACAAATATTGACCGCTATATGAAAGGTGATTCTTATCAATATGCCATTGAATTTTCTGAAGAAAAACTTAATGCAAAAAACGAAACTATCCGAAAAATAGCATGGTTCAACATTGACGGCACTATAAATCATTGCGATACAATAAACTTAGGCAAAAATATCGAAACATCATCTATATATATCAACGCTAAAGCTCTCAACCCTTGGCTATTTTCAACTGATAACAATCAAGAATATTTAGTATCCGTAACACGCTCAAAAGAAAATGAACTCATTGTATGTAATTCAATAGGCGATATTTTATTACAATATTGCAAAAATGAAAATAGCGGAGGAAAACTTACAGACTTTTATATAATAAATACAGAAACAAATCCAACTTTATTAACAACATTCTCAAACGATAACAAATATTCGCTAAATTTCACCTCATTACCAATTATAAAACAAAAAACTGAAGGGGATGGCTCTGCAAATAATCCATACAAAATCACTTCTCCTTATGAATTTATTAAAATAGAAGAAAATCCTACTGCTCATTATGTTATCATAAATGATATTGACTTTTTAAATGTTCCTATCAAAGGTATAAAATCAAATTTTTCCGGAAAATTAGATGGCAACAATTTTACACTCAAAAATATCACACTTGACAATAATGGCCTATTCCATAATATAAATGATAGTGCTATTATAAAAAATATACGCATTGACTCTCCCCTTCTAAATATCAGTGACAAATACACAACAGTTGGCATTCTTGCAAACTATTTAACTGGAGGTCTTATTGATAATAGCGCATCCGAAAACGGAACTGCACTACAATCATATATCGAAAATATCCATATCATCAATCCTAAAATTATAGCAACTAACAATTTCAAAGGTGTATTAGGAGGTATCGTAGGAGAAGCTGCATTCTACTCTTGTATCTCTGATTGTTCTTTATATAATGCTCAAATTGAAGCTACATTTGCAAGTAGCATTGGTGGTATTGCAGGCTCAATATCTTCTTCATCTAAAATAGCTAAATGTTTATTCTCTGGCAATATAAATGGAGGTAATGAAATTGGTGGAATAGTTTCAATGGCTGGAACAGACGAACAAATTAAAGATTGCCACATCAATGCTAACATTTATGGAAAAAATAAAATAGGTGGTATTATTGCCATTAGCAACCGAGCAAGAATTTCAAATTGCTTTGTAGAAGGAAACATAATACTAGATACTAATGCTAAAGAAGGTTATATTGGCGCTATTGCTGCAGAAGTTTCTACCTCTGTCGAAGACACCACCGAACTAATCATCAAAAATTGCATTGTAAATCTCGAATCTATTGATATACCAAATAATCTAACCCAAAAATATATTCACCGCATTGCAGGATACACAAGTATCGACACATGGGAATATGATTGGGATAAAATAAAAAATCCATATGGAGATCGAACCAACTGGCCTAAGATTTATGGTACAACCGAAAAATGTTTCAGTAATAATTATGTTATATCTACATTAGATCCAATTGATACAAATATACCAACAGACGCAAATAGTACTGAAGGTGCTAATTACACAGAAATAATCAATAATGAATGGCTTTCTTCTCTCAATTACTCTTTAAATAAACAACCATGGAATTATGACTCAAGCACAGGTTTAATCCTTTGGTTCGAATCTATTTTAAATGAGCCAGAAGAAACTCCTGTAGATATTGAAAATACTATATACCAGCCACAAATCAACTATAACGGAGAAAACATTACAGCTCAAGGAACTATTTCTATCTATAATCTTAATGGTATAAAAATTGCACAAAACCTTAATTATTTATCAACCTCATCTATTCCTAAAGGCATATACATTGTTGTTATTCAAGGAGAAAAATCTATAACCCAAAAAATCATAGTCCAATAAATAAAATAGGCACAATATATTGCGCCTATTTTTATATATGTTTTACTATACTTAATCTATTTAATATATCATTTTTTTTTTGTACCTTTGTGGCCTAAAACTAAACAAAACTATTTATATCATGAAATCTTTAAAATCTATTCTTGTTGCTGGGAGCTTATTCATGTCAATTATAAGCTTTGCTGCGAATGTTATACCTAATAATGATGGTATCAATTTATACTACAACTTCAATGATGAATTAAAATTAGCAACGCTACAACCTTCTGAAGGTGATGCGTATAGAGGTGTAGTGAATATTCCAGAACAAATAATATTTGAAGGAGTAACATACGATGTAGCTACAATTGCAAAAGAGGCATTTAAAGATTGTAAAGATTTAACTGAAATTTCTATTCCTAAAACAATTACTAAAATTGGAGGACATGCATTTAAAGGGTGTGAAAATCTTCGCACTGTAAATTACAATGCTAACAATTGTGTGTCGGCAGCAGAAATAAAAGGAAAATCAGTATCATCGGCTTTCGAAGATTGCAAATCAATTACTACGGTGAACTTTGGTGGCGATGTTGTTATTATTCCAGAATACCTATTTTGGGGTTGCTCTGGTTTGACTGAAATCACAATTCCTGAGAATGTACAACAAATTGGAGGTGCTGCATTTATCGACTGTAGCGCAATTAGCAAAATCACTATCAATGCAATTAAATGCATCCGCATGAGCTCAGACAATAATCGTCCTGCTTTTGTAGGTGCTCCAATTACAACTGTAGAATTTGGTCCTTTGGCTACTACTATTCCTGACTATGCTTTCTATGGTTGCAAAACTTTGACTTCAGTTACTATTCCTGAAAATATTACCGCAATCGGTGGTGCGGCATTTCAAAATTGTCCAGCTCTTACAACTGTAGTATTCAATGCTCGCAATTGTTCGGTAGCTCACACTATTTTAGGCGATAATGTTACTCCTGCATTCAATAATCCTGCCATCACTCGCGTAGAATTTGGCGCAGAAGTAAAAAATATTCCAAATTATATTTTCTGGGGTTGTAAAGGTATCACTGATATCGTATTTGGTGATAACATCGAGACTATTGGTTTATCAGCATTCTATGGCTGTACATCACTCAACAATATCGTAATTCCAGAAGGTGTAACATCTATTGGCGGTCGTGCATTTGCTAATTGCAAATCTCTCAACACAATAACTTTCAATGCTGTAAACTGTGTAAACATGGTAACAATGGAAAACAATGTACCTATGCCAGCATTCGAAAACAACGCCTTGAGCGCAGTAAATTTTGGTAATCGTGTAGAAATCATACCTGATTATGCTTTTGCAAATTGTCCTAATTTGAAAACATTCACTATCCCATCGTCAGTACGCCACATTGGCTATAAAGCATTCTTTGGTTGCAAATCTTTACAAGCAGTAACTATACCTGAAGCTGTTACTTCAATCGGCGGTTTAGCTTTTGCCGAATGTAATGGATTGGTAGATGTTATATTTAATGCAACCCATTGCACTGGCGCATCAAAAATCGAAAATGGTCAAACACTTTCAGCTTTCCACAATTCTAAATCAATAAAGAATGTTACTATTGGTGCTGACGTAGAAATATTGCCAGACTATTTATTGCTCGGTTGCACAAGCCTTAATACTATCAATATTCCTCAAAAAATAAGAACTATCGGAGAGAATACCTTCGCAGGTTGTATAAATTTGACTACTATCAACTATGATGCTGAACGCTGCGAAGAGACTTTAGCATTCAATGGTTGCGCTGTGGTAAATCTAACAATTGGCAATCATGTAAAATCTATTCCTAATTTCACATTCTCAGATTGCGGACGTTTGAATGATTTTATATTGCCTGCAACAGTAGAAAATATTGGCAAGTATGCATTCAAGGGTTGCGCCAACATCAAAAAAGTCACTCTTCCTGAAGGACTTAAAACCATTGAAGGTGGTGCATTTGAAGATTGTGGTAACTTACGTGAAGTATATTTCAATGCTATCGACTGTAAAGCAATTGTAGAATATGATGACACAACTGATATTATCCCAGTATTCCATAGCTCAAGTATTCGTAAAGTAATTCTTGGCTCAAAAGTTGAAGCAATACCTGATTATATGTTCTATCGTTGCTACGACATCGAAGATGTTACGTTCAACAAAACATTGAAATATATCGGCAAATATGCTTTCTACGAAGCTCGCTCACTCAGATATATCTATCTTCCTGAGACATTAGAGACTCTCGGTGGTGCCTCATTCGGCGAATGTGAATTGTTGGCTACTATCGACTTCGATGCTATCAATTGTACATCAGCATCAACAATCGAAGGCGACAGCATTTTATACCCTTTCATCGGCGAAAACGACATCTACACTATAAACATCGGTAAAAAAGTTACTTCATTGCCTGAAGGTATTTTCTTTAATTCACAATATCTCACAGAAGTAGCGATTACAAGAAATATCACTTCGCTTGGTGGCTTGGCTTTCGGCAATTGCCCAATGCTCACAAAAGTATATTTCGATGCTACAGAATGTCCTAATGCACATAGCACTATTAATCAAAAAATTGCAGGCTTAGACGACGATACGCAAATCACAACTCACGACTCTAATTATGGTCCTTTCGAGGGTTGCAACGAATTGGAAGAGGCAAGCATCAGTGCAAAAATCAATACTCTGCCAGACTATCTCTTCTCAGGTTGCGCTGGTTTGAGAAAAATAGAGTTACCTGAAAAAGTTACTCGCATCGGTGACTATGCGTTCCGTGGTTGTCTAAGTTTGAAAAAAATTATCATACTTGAAACTGTCGAAACCATTGGCGATGGCGCATTTATGAATTCAGGACTTACTTCTATATCTATCCACGAATTCTTATCTGAAATCGGCGAAGGCGCATTCGATGGATGTAAATCTCTCGCTAAAATCACCCTCAAAAAGAAAAATAAATACTACACAATGGTTGGAACATCACTCTACACTGCCGATAAATCTACTCTCGTAGCTAAACCAGGCGGAAGATAAAAACAATGAGGAGTGAGGAATTAAAAATTATTAATTAATAACTAGTAACTAAAAAAAATGTCACTTTATTGGATTATATTTATTGGCACTGCCATAGCAAGTTGGATTGTACAAACATCGCTACAATCTAAATTCAAAAAATATTCGCAAGTACCTGTTGTAATGAGTGGTGCTGATGTAGCACGCAAAATGTTACGCGACAATGGGATATATGACGTACAAGTCACTTGTACACCAGGTCATCTTACCGACCACTACAATCCTCAAACCAAAATTGTTAATCTAAGCGAAAGCGTATATAACTCATACTCTATCGCTGCTGCTGCAGTTGCTGCTCACGAATGTGGTCATGCTTTACAACATGCACATGCATACGCACCTCTCAAAATGCGCTCTGCCCTCGTACCTGTAGTAAACTTCGCATCACAATGGGTTATGTGGATTATTTTAGCTGGTATGTTCCTCATCAATAGTTTTCCAAGTCTTATGCTATTTGGCATCGTACTATTTGCAATGACAACACTATTCAGTTTCATTACTTTACCTGTCGAAATCAATGCAAGCCAACGTGCTGTTAAATGGCTTCTCACCGCAGGCATCACAAACGACCGTACAACTGAAATGGCAGAATCAGCTCTTCGCTCGGCAGCATATACCTACGTAGTTGCAGCTCTAAGCTCACTCGCCTCACTACTTTACTACATCATGATTTTCACAAGTCGCAGAGACTAAAATCAATGCATAATTCATAATTATCAATACTTTATAAAAATATTTAACGCCGAATGGCAATTATGCATTATGCATTGTGCATTATGCATTGAAAAAAATTATGCTTTCAATAATAGTAGCAATAGATCAAAACAACGGCATCGGGAAAGACAACTTGATGCCTTGGCACTTGAGCGATGACCTCCGTCGCTTCAAAGCTATCACTATGGGACACACCGTGATTATGGGTCGCAACACATGGTTATCACTCCCATTCAAACCACTCAAAGGCCGCCGCAACATAGTAATATCAACCAATATGCCCGAAACAGAAGGTTGTGAAATAGCTCGCTCTATCGAAGAGGCACACAATATGGTAGTTAACGAAGAATTAGCTTTCATCATGGGAGGTGCTCGTATTTATCAACAAACGATCGACATCGCCGACGAACTCATTGTGACACATATCCACAAAGCTTTTGATGGTATAGACACCTATTTCCCAACCATCGACCCTTCAAAGTGGAAAATCAAAGAACAATCCGAAATCCACTTCGACGAAAACAGTCAACTCGAATATCAATACATTACATATCAACGTATTAAATGAGTAAAAACAAGAAAAACAGATTCAAATACAACCTAATTCTCCTCAACGAAACTACACTTGAGGAGGTTTTTCGTATTAAGACATCTAAACTAACTTTCTCTTTAACTCTCGGTATATTCACACTGGTATCATTCACGTTACTCTCAATAATTATATTTGTAACTCCAATCAAACACATGTTACCAGGATATGCCGACGTCTCTGTGCGAGAGGATGTTCTTATTGAAGCTCAACGAGTTGACTCTCTCGAAACCATAACACAAAACAATCAACGACAACTTCTTATAATCAAAAACATAATAGCTGACAACATACAATTAGATTCAATACATACTATCGACTCTACCAATATCGAAAAATGGAACAACCTTTCTTTAATCGCAGGTTCAGCAGAAAATGAATTCATCAAACAATACGAAGACGAAAATGCATTCAATGTAGGGCATGACGACAATACATCCAAAAAAGATGAAACTATCGTTTTTATTGCCCCAGCAATAGGCACCATAACACAACATTTTACCCCAGATAATAACGCAATAACAATCGTCTGTCCAGCCAATACACCGATACTTGCACCTCAAGATGGATATATCATCCTTTCAAACTATCATCCTACTGATGGATATACTATTGCAATCCAACATAATGACGGATACATATCTATATTCCATCAATTAGGAGAAAAACTTTGCAATATCGGTGCTGAAGTAAAAGTAGGCGAAGCTATCGCATTTGCAGGTTCAAAAGATAACAAAAAACAAGATTCTCAAATACAATACGAACTATGGCACAATGGATTATCAATCAATCCTGAAGACTATATTGTATTTTAACTTCATCAATATAAATTGATTATTTAAAATGAAACAATCTTTAGCTATACTTGGCTCAACTGGCTCAATAGGCACACAAACACTCGATGTCGTGCGCGAAAATCCCGACCTTTTCGATGTATATGCTATCACAGCCAACAACAGTATAGACAAACTAATAGCACAAGCTCGAGAATTCAATCCCGAAGTCGTCATTGTAGGCAACGAAGCCCATTACAACACACTTAAAGATGCGCTCGCCGACCTACCAATCAAAGTATTCGCAGGTCGTGAATCCATAGCTCAAGTAGCCGCAATGGATGCTGTTACCACCGTTGTCACTGCCATGGTTGGTTACTCTGGTCTTGCACCTACAATCGCTGCTGTCAAAGCAGGCAAACGCATCGCCCTTGCCAATAAAGAGACTCTCGTCGTAGCTGGCGACCTCATCACTCGCCTCGTACAAGAATACCAGGCAGCTATACTCCCCGTCGACTCTGAGCATGGCGCAATTTTCCAATGCCTTGTAGGCGAACACGACCAAGAGGTCGAAAAAATCATCCTCACAGCCTCAGGTGGACCATTCCGCAACTACTCGCTCGACCAACTCCGCCACGTCAAAGCTGCTGATGCACTCAAACATCCAACATGGAAAATGGGAGCAAAAATCACTATCGACTCAGCATCACTTATGAACAAAGGCTTTGAAGTCATCGAGGCGAAATGGCTCTTCGGACTCCGTCCAGACCAAATCGACGTAGTCATCCACCCACAATCAATCATTCACTCAATGGTGCAATTCCGCGATAGTAGCATCAAAGCCCAAATGGGATTACCTGATATGCGTTTGCCTATCCAATACGCACTCACCTACCCTACTCGCGTACAAGCTTCATTCGAACGACTCGATTTCGCTAAATGCACAAGCCTCACTTTCGAACAACCCGACACCACTCGATTCCGTAATCTCGCACTTGCCTTCGAAGCCCTCAACCAAGGAGGCAATATGCCTTGTGTTCTCAATGCAGCCAACGAAGTAGTAGTAGCAGCCTACCTCAACGACCAAATCGGCTTCCTCGAAATGAGCAACGTCATCGAACAAGTCATGTCGCGCATGGCTTTCATCTCGCAACCTACCTACGAAGACTACGTAGCCTGCGACCGCGAAGCCCGCATACTTACAACTGAATTTTTGCGATAAGCGAGAGCAGAAAAATTTTCAAGGCATTTAAATTAAATTGGCAAATAAAGTTCACTTTAATTTGACAATTTAATTTAAAGACTTAAAAAACAAATCTCATTTGTTTTTTTAAAAGAAAATTTTTATGCCGAGCGAAACAAAAATCTTGAGCAAAGCGAAAAATTTTTGCGATAAATTTTATCTCTTTATGTTTAATTCCGAATGGCAAGTCTCGCTACTCGCCACTCGCTACTAAATATCTATCTAAATGGAAACAGTTTTAATTAAAGCACTTCAATTAGTATTATCACTCTCAATCCTCGTATTCGTTCACGAACTTGGTCACTTCGGTTTTGCACGTCTATTCAAAGTTCGCGTCAACAAA
>JAZQRP010000061.1:0-7713 GCA_045629685.1 Candidatus Aphodosoma sp.
TAACTCCTCTAATGGTATTCTGCTATCTTCTATGATTAGTTTTTCCACCGAAGATGCTGAGATATTTGCTTTCATTATATTCTTTGGAATAGTTAATGTACCCAATATCGACTTAGAGAAAGTTGAACTTTCGATAGAGGTTATGGTAAAAGTTTTTCCTGAGTATTCAACGCTTTTAGGAATTGTTATATCTCCACTGTATGATACCCCTTCATTCCCAGTCAAGGCAACGGTTAAATCACTCAAGGACGTGATGTTGTAATAGAATCCATTTGCTTCAAAATCATAAGCCTTGCCCAATAATGCAAAAGCGGCAAGCGCCATTGACAAAATAAGTTTTTTCATATTGATTTGTAATTATAAGAAAAGGCGTGTACCATTCGATGCTTATTTGTCCTTAGGTACCGCCAAGTAACCTCACACGTAACAAGCAAAGAATAGTTCACGCCATAGCGCGAACCTTCTTACTGCTTGTTCTCACGTGTTGAATTTTGGCGGTTTCAAGGACAGAGAACAAGAGCAAAAGCTCCAAATCTATATTAATTAAGAACGAACGGAACGCTTTTCGGGTTAATGATTTGTTTTTATTTGGCTTAATTTAGGCCTTGAAAGCAGTAATGCCTCGCATCACAAACCTTCGCGAAAGCGTCTGTCCGGATTTACTTCATAGGCTATTCGTTTTTATCGTTAATACTATATTTATTTACTAGTTCTGCAAAGTTATAATGAAAAACATCAAAAAATACAAACATATCAAATATTTTTCAAAACATATTGTTTATTAAGATTTGAATACACAATAGGATTTGTAATCACTATGTTTTGAACTACGGCAAGAGGAGATACTAGAAGCGTATGATTGCTTGACTTTCTAAACTACTAAACACAAATACCCCCCAGCATTGGGCTTTTGCCGATTACTGTGAAGAAGAGTATGACAGCATGTATTTAATACATCCTTATGATGACGAGGATGTTATTTGGTTGTTGCCATATAAGATGTCACAAGAGTTAAGAGAGGAAATCAGCTACACACTGGATGATGTTTGTCAGAATCGTTTTCATAGACAACGACACTGTAAAAGCATATACAGAAATAGGGAACTGGAGTGCATATTTTGCTACACCTGAAATTACCAATCACGGACCTATATTCTCTTTTGAACAAAGATTCATTTTAGATGAAAACAGATATGTTCATATATACAAAGAATAGTATTTCTGCGTATTTTAGCGTAAAATAAACTTGTTTATTCAAAGAATCTTTGTCCTAAATCGTTGATATTCAAACGTCATCCACTTATTCGACGAAGAGGAGTATTAATTAAATTCCTAGCGATTAAATCGCATAAATAATTGAGAATCACACACAAGCAGTCAGACAAATTTTGTTTGACTGCTTTCTTTTTTGTTAAAACATGTCAAAAAAGAAGGGTGTTTTGAAAGAATATATTGACAAAGGCATTTTGAGGGTATTATATTTGTGGTAACAATAAAAGTGACAAAACAGCAACCTTGCCACGCAAGCCATACAATAATTTTGCGATATTATTAACTAAAATCTATTTTTATGGCAAATTATTTGAACAAACCAAGTTTCTGCAGGTCTCAATTCACCCGATGCGAAGAAATTTGGAGATGCTCACGAAAATACGTCTAAAAATGAAATAAACGCAAAAGCAATGGACTTACACAACAATTCGGTAGGATATTATTTAGGCAACCAAGCGATAATAAATGATTGGAGCGAAGAAGAACTATTAAATCAAGTAATTAATGCTGCAAACAATGGGAAACTCAAGATTATTAAGTAAAAAGATTTTACTCTACACAACATTATTATTTTTACTAATAGGATGTATTGCAGAAACTCCAAGTGAACCGAAGCTTGAACTTAATTTTAACGAGGTTGTTATTGAAGAACCATTCACATTAGAGAGATATTGCATAGAAAGATATGACAGAATCTTTATAGTTCAGCCATACTTTGATACAGAAAAAGCAGTCTTCGCCAATCTGAATATGTCAAATGGCTTGAAAAGTCTTTGCAACATAAATACTGTTTCAGAAACAATATCAACCATTCTATTCATAAAAGATAATAAAGTTCAAGCATACACTATCGCAGAAAGAGAAATCGCAGATCTTGTTACCACAGATTTTGAAAAACATTACACGTTCCCAATTGACCAAAAGTTTATAATGGACAAGGAGAGAAAAATACATATTTACGACAAATAGTCTTTCATCGCCTTTTAGAGTCAAGTTTGTATCTCTCAGTCACATCGTAATAAAACAACAAGATTGATTATAAACACATTAAATCATATACAAAATTCTTTGACGAAGAAGAGTATTAAAGTAACAAGCGAGTTAGACAGCTAAATATCAGCGGGATAAACAAATTGCTTTGCTTATCCCGCTGGTGTTTTATGGCGTTTTATGATCAAGTTTGTATATCCAAAATCAATAGTTTAGAAATCCAAGCATTCGTTTGTTTCTCTCAATGACTGAGACTCTAAAAAATCCTCGGGAATGTTAGAATCTACGAAGCAGTACGGTTATTGATAAACCGGGTTATCATCGTTTGTTCGCACCATCACAGCACTGTCGGGCCAGAAGCCAAGTTTTTCAGCAGTTTTGAATAAAAGGGTGTTTTTACTGAAAAGTTCCAGCGTTACTGCACAATCGGCATCCAAGAAAAAGCGACCTACGGCTTTGTTACCTCGCGTGGGGGCAAGCAGGTGAGCCTGTGGCAAAGGGGTGCCATCGTTGCCACAATCTGGCGTTTGTATTCTTGCTCCACCCAAAAACACGCCACCGGCTGTGAGCAACAGAGAATCGCCCTTTGTTGCTATGCTTATATTAAAATCTTGCCAAGGACCGTTTTTCTCCCACGCCCACTCACCTACAAACGAGGTGGGCGTAATGCCTGCAACATCAAATGTATTTACAGTCGAAACATCGGCATCGGGCACAAAGGCATTTTCTTTATATAAATCTACCACCTCGGTTGAAAAAGAGTAATTCTCGCTGTTCTTGCGCACAAGCACTCCGCTGGCGGGCCAATAATTAACCTCACCGCTTATATTGAACGTGAGCGTATCGAGCGATTTTAACTCAAAGGCGAGGGGATAGTATTCATTCTTTGGATAGTATTGAAACACACTAAAATATTGGTTCACAATTGTGCCAACCGCACTGTTACCACTTTTTGAAATAGGAAAACAAGCCTGCGGTATGGCATTGCCCTTGCTATCGTTCAATGGGTTACCCGTCATATAAAAAGGTTTCTGCCTCTCCCAAAAGAATGCCACAAGCAGCGAATCGCCTCTCTCGCCTATGCGCACCGAGAGATTTTGAATAGAATCATTCGCTCCTACACACTCCCAACAACCCACAAACGGCGAGGGAGATATACACGCTACATCAACCTTTTTATTGCCACCGCAAGCAATAATGCTTAACACACTTAAAATGACCAATAATCTTTTCATAATTTATTTTTGGGTGTGCCTGCTTTTGAAAATAGTATTACAACCGAACTTATTGCCTATATCATTTATTCTATTAAACCAGCCATTTATAAAACGCTTCTGTTCGGGATTGCGGTCCACAATTCCGTCGCAATGCTCTGCACGTGATTTCTGCAGTTCCGTTTTCAACCATTTTTCATCCACAGAGTTCACCGCTTGATTAGTTTTATCGCCAATATAACCATCTTCCTTTAAATTATACCCTTTCTTATTTAAGACCTTCTGTAAAGAACGAATTGCAGTACTTGAACCTGAATTAACAGAAAAATCATAAGTAAGTTTCATTACATTCTCATTATCCAATAATCCAAACCCCCTACTATCCCATTCAGCTTTATATAATTTAACAGCATCGCTCTTTGTTAAGTTTTTAACATTGTCAACATTAACACCAGCTCTTTTCTTGTATGTATCAAGAAACTTTTGTGTTATACCCATATTAGTTTCACCTCCTCGATCAAATTTATCATTAACGTAGCCTCCTTCATAATGAAGAACGATTGGTATTGTTGCATAAAACAATGAATCGCTACTATGTTTTTCTTTAGCCAATGAACCTCTGTTATTTTTTCCTAATTCATCAAGATTTTCAGGTGATATTTCACTTTTTATAGAATCACCATTCGGGTAATTTTCTATGTAATAATACTTTGTAGAGCTCGAAGGTTGCATTGTAAATCTTTGAATAACCTTATTCTTTTTTCTCTCACTCGCTAGCTCATCGATACTATCCGATTGGAACTCCTCAATTAATTCTAATTCATCATTCATATCACATTTTATTTAAAATTACGAATGACGCAAAAGTATATCACAAATATACATCCCAAGTTGAAGAAATACCAAATTAAACCTACTCTTTTACAAATATTTTCACCAAAACAAACCTTCTTTTATTGCCTTTTACAGCCAAGTTTGTATCTCTCAACTACAAAATGGCAAACCAATAGATTTGATTATCAACAAATTAAAACACAAACAAAATTCTTTGTTGAAGAGGAGTATTAATTAATTTCCAGGCGATTAAATCGCATAAATAATTGAAATTCAGTACAAGCAGTCAGACAAATTTTGTTTGACTGCTTTCCTTTTTGTTAAAACATGTCAAAAAAGAAGGGTGTTTTGAAAGAATATATTGACAAAGGCATTTTGAGGGTATTATATTTGTGGTAACAATAAAAGTGATAAAACAACAACCTTGTCGGAGGAGCTATGCAATAATTTTGGGGTATTATTAACTAAAATTTTATATGTATGGCTAACTATTTAAACAAACCAAGTATTTTTGAAATTGCTACAGCATTTGAGGATGGGCAAGAGGGGGAAATAAAACAAAAACCTAAAACAAATGTTGTTGTAAACAGCACAAGAAAGTGGTATGGGAAGAATAGTACTGTTAGCACTTTTACAGCAACTGCATACAATGAACAAAACGAGAAGATTGATTCAATGAAGGGCTATTTTTTAGAGCCACATGTTAATTACGATAGTGCTAAGATAGCAAATAGTGATAAAGCTATTATGCACGGAACATATAATGTTATTCCCAAAGCAAAACTTGAAGAAAGAATTAATAAACAACGAAGAGAATGGGGAGAAAAGAATGTAAATCTTAAATATGACTGGTATGTAGATAACGTTCCGGGGCGCAGTGGAATTGCCATTCACGGAGGAAAAAATGGAGATCACACCTCGGGTTGTCTATTACCAGGTGACACTCTTAAATACGATGAAGAGGCGCAAGATTATACAATAAAAGACTATACGTCAAGAAAGGATGCACTTTTTAATTTCTTCAAGCAATATGGGAAAAATGGAATTAAGATAAATATTGATTACAAATAATAAATATATGAGTAGAACTTTTATAGCCTGCACACCGCTTTACATCATTGTTTTTATTTTATTTTCCTGCAGTAACAAGAAGATAGACACGAGCTCTGTATGTTCATCAAAAGCTGTTACATTGTACGGAACAAGTTTCTTAAAAGGCAAGGTTTCCTCAATCGTTTATGATGATGCACAAGGGTACGATTCAATCCTGTTTGTGTACAATAGTAAACAATATCCCGTAAAGACTATTTCTTACTCTAACGGAGAGGAAAATGGTCATTGTAAATATTACTATAATGGTTCCAACAGAATAGACTTGCATTACTACGACAACAACCAAAAGGAGACATCATATAGCATTGTTGAATTCGACAACAATAAAAATATAACTTTGTGCAGGGATTATGGCTATATATATCCCGACACAACCAAAATGATAATGCAATATATGATGCAGAACTCTTACGATAAAGACAACCGCATCACCGATGCATTTGAATACCATTGCGACGGGATACCGCCATACAAATATCGATACACATATAACAACGATGGCACAGAAACCATAGAGTGCTTTTTGGCTGTAACCGGCGACATTTACGCAATTACAAAAGTAAAAAAGGATAAGAACGGAAATATCATAGAAAAAAGTGAGAACATGCCATGGGACACATGCGACTGGACAAATATAAAAATAGAATACATGTACGATGACAAAGACAATTGGATAGAGCGCAAAATTATTGATGAAGACCCGGAGAGTTATCGTAACAAATACTCAAGAAGAAGAATACACTATTTGAGCGAATAGTCTTTCATCGCCTTTTAGAGTCAAGTTTGTATCTCTCAGTCACATCGTAATAAAACAACAAGATTGATTATAAACACATTAAATCATATACAAAATTCTTTGATGAAGAGGAGTATTAAGAGGTTGAAAAAGGTTTAACACCTAAATATCAACGATTTACAATGACCGGTTGGGCAGTCCAGTCGGTCATTTTTATGTCAGAAACTACCCGAAAACAGCCCGAAATTGAGCGAAAACTGCCCAAACACTGTCCCGACGCTCTACAAGGCACTTTTTGCAAGAAACATCTATTTGTTAAAGTAAACAAAATAGTACATCTTTTCACGACAAGGTATTGACAACCGATTTTGGTAATTGTATATTTGGGGTAATAATAAGAAAGTGGCAAATCAGCGACCTTGTCACGGAAACCATACAATAATTTTGCGGTATTACTAACTGTAAAACTTTTTAATATGGCAAATTACTTCAAGCATTTTTGAAATTACAACAGCATTTGAGGATGGCAAGAATGGGGAAATAAGACAAAAGAACTTTTTGATTTTTTTGACAACTACGGACATAATGGAATAAAAATGAATGTAGATTCCGAATAATGTATTTTTAGAAACAATTAATCTTATGAAACAGATTTTTCTTACGCTATTGCTATTTGCGACGCTACTTTCAACAGCCACAGCACAATATTTCCCTGTTGACACTGCACTGCTGAATAAAACATACAGAAAATTATTGAAAAATCCACAATCAAGGGAGTTACAACTAGATTTTTTCAAGGCTTTTCCTGATAATTGGGACGATTTTAACTCAACATATAAATACAGCGACAAGGATGGGTATGACTTGTCAATGTACAGCCAAGCATATGAGCACATAAAGGCTCTCTCGGAATGTTATGCAATAAACGACACTCTATATTGCAATAAGTTAATTGCATTATCGGTCGGAGCCTTGCTTGACGTTGATGCACCAAACCATCTGCAAGGATTGCTACATTACACAATGCAACAAAGAAATGATGTATTCTTATATTGTTTGGCAAAAATAGAAAAAGGACATCAGATGCAATTTTGGCAATTCTATTGGTCGAACATTATTGATGGCAATCACCAACAAGAGGAATTCAACAAGCTCTATAACAAGAACAAGGAAAAGTACCCCGCGATGATGAAAACGATGTCTATCGCTTTTGAATATTTCAATACAGGAGTGCGTTTTATGGAAGATTTCAATAATTTCATGAATAGCAGGTAACAAAAAAATCCCTTTTTGTCGCTTTTCGTCGCCAAGTTTGTATCCCTCAATTACACTATAACAGAACAATGGGATTGATTATCAAGACCCTATCTATTACTTTATTTAAATACCTCTTCGCCTAAAATGGAAAACTTAAAATTGGGCTTTAAAACATTTGTCTTCACACTTATTATCACCATCTTGTTTACAAGTTGTAGCGAGAATGCGAAAAGCAATTTTTACTTTGCTTTGGATATGGCAGGATTATTGAACCCGCGTGAGCCAAGAATTAGTTTA
>JAZQRP010000062.1:0-9775 GCA_045629685.1 Candidatus Aphodosoma sp.
GATTGTGATACTACCTATATAGTCAAGGCATGACTCAGTGATGGTCACACGATGAATTTTGCTTTTTACAAGATTTATATACATTTTGTGTATCTTTTTATTAAACCAATTAGACTAATGTCTTATTAGAATCTTTATTTAAATCGAATATTGTCAATAAGGCGAACTGAACCACAATATACTGTAATACAACCAACAACATAATCTGCATCTTCCCATTTTTCAATAGATTGAAGAGTATCTCCATTAACAATGTCATAATACTCAACTTCAAGACCTTCATGACGATTGATTGCAGCAATAGTTGCATCATGAAGCTCACGAACAGTAGTCATAGAATAGAATGATGTACTTTCTTTCAATACAGCATGAATATTTGCAGCTAAAGCACGTTGCTCCTCGGTCAATAATGTATTACGAGATGAACGAGCAAGACCACTCTCTTCGCGTACAATTGGACATCCTATAATCTCAATTTCGAATTGCATAGAACGAACCATGTGGCGAATAATAGCTAATTGTTGAAAATCTTTTTCACCAAAATAGGCACGTGTAGGTTGCACAAGGCGGAAAAGTTTGCTAACTACTTGCACTACCCCATTGAAGTGACCTGGACGGAATTTACCTTCCATCACTTCATCCAATCCTGCGAAGTTGAATTGGAAAGTTGTATTCATCTCCTCTTCGGTATAGAATTCATCAGCAGAAGGAGCAAATACGGCAGCACATCCAACAGACTCAAGAAGAGCAGAATCAGCCTCGAGAGTACGTGGATATTTAGCAAGGTCGTTTTTATCGTTAAATTGAGTTGGATTGACAAATACACTAACTATAGCCACTTCATTTTCAGCCACAGCACGACGTACGAGTTGAAGGTGTCCTTCGTGAAGGGCTCCCATAGTAGGCACAAAACCTATCTTTTTGTTTTCAGCCTTTAGAGCTGATACATATTGCTCTAATTCAGCAACGTTTTTTATTAGTTTCATAACTTATAATATAAATATACTAATTTCAAAATAAAGTAGTAACCAACGATAAAAAAACAATTCATAATTATCGGACGCTGAGCCGAGCGTCCCTACTCTTAACTTTCAACTTTATATTGATACTTTTGTTTTTTGCTTAAGTTGGAAGTCGCGACCAAGGTATTTCTCACGAACTACTGGATTGTCTGCCAACTCTTTTGGAGTGCCTTGGAAAAGGATTTTACCTTCGAAGAGTAGATATGCTCTATCGGTAATAGAGAGAGTTTCATCTACATTGTGGTCAGTGATAAGAATACCAATGTTCTTATCCTTCAAGTGCCATACAATATCTTGAATATCTTGCACTGCAATAGGGTCAACACCAGCAAATGGTTCATCGAGCATCACAAAGTCAGGCTCTATAGCCAAACAACGAGCAATCTCACAACGGCGACGTTCACCACCAGAGAGGCGGTCACCAATATTATGGCGCACATGCTCAAGACGGAATTCAGCAATGAGTTGTTCGAGTTTTTCGCGTTGATACTCTTTTGAGAATTTAGTCATTTCGAGCACAGCACGGATATTATCTTCCACCGTCATTTTACGAAATACAGAGGCTTCTTGTGCCAAATAACCGATACCAGATTGTGCTCTACGATATACAGGATATTTTGTAATTTCTTGTTCATTGAGAAAAATCTTGCCACTATTTGGCACTACAAGACCTGTTGTCATATAGAATGTAGTGGTTTTACCTGCACCATTTGGTCCAAGCAAACCTACAATTTCGCCTTGTCGTACCTCAATAGAAACATCGTTCACTACGGTACGTTTGCCGTAGGTTTTGAATAGATGTTCTGTGCGAAGAATTTTTTCCATTTATTCCTATTTTGTTAGACATGAAGACAAAATTTTAATTTAAACGTAAATTACCATAAATTTTACCGTAAATTACTTTTTAATGGATAATTAATGGAAATTTATGTTTGATAAAAGAGTTATTTTTTTGTCTTATTGTCTTAAAAGTATTTTATTTTTTTGCTTCGCGGAAAATTAATGCAAATGCTATAGCTACGAGTAATGCGAAGCCTGCAAATATATACCACACCGAAGTCCAATCGCCCACAAGGTGGCCTGTTGCATTATATTGACAATAGTGATTTACAATAGCTTGAGCTGCAAGTACACCGATTGTTGCACCAAATCCATTGGTCATCATCATAAATAATCCTTGCGCAGATGAACGCATATTAGAGGCAACCTCTTTATCAACAAATAACGAACCTGAAATGTTGAAGAAGTCGAATGCCATGCCATATACAATCATCGAAAGGATAAATAGCCATACGCCATTGCCTGGATTACCCATACCGAAGAATCCGAAACGAAGCATCCAAGCGAGCATTGCCATAAGCATTACGTTTTTGATACCAAAGCGACGCAAAAAGAATGGTATGAGAAGTATGCAAAGTGTTTCAGATATTTGACTGAGAGATATGAGCATATTGGCATGCTGCACGCCAAAAGTATCGGCAAATTCAGGATAAGCTCCGAAACTTGAAATGAACGGATTGGCATAACCATTAGTGATTTGAAGCATCATACCGAGAAGCATAGAGAAGATGAAGAAGATTGCCATTCGGTATTCTTTAAATAGTGCAAATGCATTCAATCCTAAAGCCTCAAGAATAGTTTTATTACCTTGATTTTTAGAAACAGGACATTTTGGCAATGTAAATGAATAGACAGCCAATAATAAGCCTAAACCGCCACTAACTGCGTATTGAGCCGCTGTAGGTTGATAACCTAACAGATCGACTGCCCACATTGAACAGATAAAACCAATAGTACCAAATACACGAATTGGCGGGAAGGCTTTCACTGTATCTAATCCTGCTTTGTCTAATGCGTTATATGCCACAGAATTAGAGAGTGCCAATGTTGGCATATAGAATGCTACGCTGAGACTATAGAGAGTAAAAAGTGTTGAGAATTGAACAGCATCGGTAGTTAAACCATACCATCCTGCTGCAACCATCAATGCACCAGCTATACCATGACAGATACCGAGCAATTTTTGTGCAGGAATCCAACGGTCAGCCACAATACCCATAAGTGCAGGCATGAAGATAGAAACCACACCTTGAATAGAATAAAACACACCAATATTAGCACCTAATCCGGCATTGCCGAGATAGTTGCCCATTGAAGTGAGATATGCCCCCCAAACTGCAAATTGGAGGAAATTCATTATGACTAAACGAAGTTTCATATTTTAGTAGTGAGTAGCAAGTAGTGAGTAGTGAGACTTACTTGACTAGATAGCTACTTATTTTTTATGCGATTTTTTATTTCTTGTGCACGTTCGTAGTTTTCGGATGCGATGGCACGCTGCAGAGCTTCTTCGAGTTCTTCATCGAAAAGCATGTGAACGGGTGCATCATCGGTATGACGTATCTGTACACGATCTTTCACCTCTTCTAATATCTCCTCTTCGACATAGATTGGTGCATTGTAACGAACGGCAAGTGCTACAGAATCGGAAGTACGACTATCTAATTGCAACTCTTCATCGCCATTCATTATCACCAATTTAGAGAAATATGCTTCGCCAGATTTACGAACGATATCCACTCTCACAAGGTCTATATCACAATGATTCATCATATCGAGCATAAGGTCGTAAACAATAGGTCGCTTCAACTCGACTTTTTGTAATGCAATGAGGATGCTTTTTGCCTCAAAACCACCTATAATGATAGGCAATTTGCGACTACCATCCACCTCTTCCAACATCAAAAGATAGATATTGTTGTCGGGAGTGGCTTCGCTAACACCCATTACTCGAACTTCTCGCGGTGAAATCATATTTTCGTTTCTATAATTTAATGTAAGATATAATTTTAATCTCACACGGAACTTTTCCTTTCCCTTTGATTCGCGCTACGAATAACACGGACTACCTCCGGCATCTTATACAGAGCGGAAATCAATTTATTTCATAGTATCAACAGCCCATTTGAGATAAATAGATCCCCAAGCAAAACCTGCTCCAAAAGAAGAAAGAATAATGTTATCGCCTTTCAAGAAAAGGTGCTTATTATCCCAAAGAAGAATTGGAATTGTAGCAGAAGATGTGTTTGCACGTTTATCAATATTTACCAACACTCGGTCAGGACGCATACCCATACGATTACCCACAGCCTCGATGATACGCATATTAGCTTGATGAGGGAGGAAATAGATTTCGTTAGGATTCAATCCATGACGATCCATCATTTCGAGCGATACTTCTGACATCTTGCTCACAGCCCATTTGAATACGTTTTTACCATCTTGGTAAACAAAGTGTTCGCGAGCATCGACTGTTTCGTGAGTTGCTGGTTTAATAGATCCCCCCGCTTTCATGTGAAGGTATTCTTTACCAACACCATCCGAACGAAGAATAGCATCTTGGAGACCATTGCCATCAGCACATGGCTCCAACAATACAGCCGCTGCACCATCACCGAAAAGAGGACATGTATTGCGATCTGTATAATCAATAATAGACGACATCTTTTCACCCGAAACTACAATCATTTTCTTACAGAAACCACTCTCAATGTAAAGTGCTGCAGTTTTGAAGGCATGGATGAAACCAGCACAACCTACTTGCATATCGAAAGAGATACCATTTTTGATGCCACAAGCATCAGAAATAATAGCAGCTGTAGATGGGAACACCATATCTGGCGTTACAGTAGAACAAATTATACCGTCAATTTCTGATGGCTCAATATTATTTTTCTCTAAAAGAGTTTTTACAGCTTTAATAGCCATGTATGACATACCTACTCCTGGCTCTTTAAGAATACGACGCTCCTTAATACCAACGCGTGTCATAATCCATTCGTCAGAAGTGTCAACCATGTGGCTAAGTTCTTCATTTGTCAAAATATACTCAGGCAAATATGCCTCAATAGCCGTAATTGCGGCTCTTACTTTAGTGTCTTGTATCATGTGTTTTTTATTAGTTATATATAAGGTGTACAGAAAATACACCTCACATAGGTACAAAATTCGGTGCAAAGATACGAAAAAATGAGGAATTAGGAATTAGGAATTAGGAATTATTTTTATATAAACTCACAACAAAATATATTATCGACTATATATCAAACAGTTATCTATAAAATAAATTTATTAAAAAAAGTAAAATTCTTACTTTGTTAAGTTAGAAGATTTTTGTAACTTTGCAACCTAATTTAATGCACAATGCACAATGCATAATGCATAATTATAAATAAGAATTAAATATCTATATATCAACATTATAAAATACAACCTGCATAATTTATTTCATTCTATAAAAAATTATGAATTATGAATTATGCATTATGAATTGAGAAAAAAAATGTATAACATTAAAGATGTATTTCAACCTCGCATTATTGAGTGCTTGAAAAATTATGGCAAACAACAATTTACAGCCGACATGATGGCTGGTGTAATTGTAGGTATTGTGGCAATTCCATTGGCAATTGCATTCGGTATCGCTTCTGGTGTAGGTCCTACAGAAGGTCTTATCACAGCTATCATTGCTGGTTTTATTATTTCAGCTTTTGGTGGTACTAAAGTTCAAATTGGTGGTCCAACAGGTGCGTTCATCGTAATTATCTACGGCATTATCCAACAATTTGGTTTGGTTGGTTTGATGATTGCTACTATCCTTGCGGGTATTATGCTCATCGTGATGGGTCTTACTAAAATGGGTACTATCATCAAATTCGTACCTTATCCTGTAATTATTGGTTTCACTGGTGGTATCGCACTTACTATCTTCTCTACTCAGATGAACGACTTCTTCGGTATGGGTATTGAAAGTGTGCCAGCTGACTTCATTGAAAAATGGATTTGCTATTTTTCTAACATAGCTTCTGTAAATTGGGGGGCATTTGCTATTGGTTTGTTAAGTCTTCTCATTATCATCTTCACTCCAAAAGTATCGAAGAAAATACCTGGTTCGCTCGTTGCAATCATCATTATGACACTCGTAGTGTGGTTGTTGAAAGAGTTTACTGATTTCGAATTTGTCAATAGCATCAAAACAATCGGCGACTTATACGAATTGCCTTCAGGTATTCCTGCTCCTAAATTGCCAGAGATGAACCTTGCAGAAGGTGAAACTATTTGGAGCGTAATTCGCTCATTGATGCCAGCAGCATTCACTATCGCTATGTTGGGCGCAATCGAGTCATTGCTCTCTGCTATGGTGGCTGATGGTGTTATCTCTGACAAACACAACTCTAACACAGAGCTTATCGGTCAAGGTATAGCTAACGTAGTGGTTCCATTCTTCGGTGGTATCCCTGCAACTGGTGCAATTGCTCGTACCATGACTAACATCAACAATGGTGGTCGTACACCAGTGGCTGGTATTGTTCACGCTTTGATTCTCTTGTTAGTGCTCCTCTTCATGGGTCCACTCGTAGGACTTATCCCTATGCCATGTCTTGCTGCTGTGCTTATCATTGTGGCTTACAACATGAGTGGCTGGCGCACATTCGTGTCTCTCTACAAAGGTCCTAAGAGCGACTTTGCTGTGTTAATGACAACATTCGTACTTACAGTTATTTTCGACCTTACAATTGCAATCGAAATCGGTCTATTGCTCGCAGTGGTATTGTTCTTGAAACGTACAAGCGAATCGGTTGAAATCCGCCACTTCCAAGACGAAATCGACCCTAATCAAGAACTCGATATTCAAATCAACTCTGAAGAGAAACTTACTATCCCTGAAGGTGTTGATGTATATGAAATCGATGGTCCATACTTCTTCGGTATCGCTAATAAGTTTGAAGAGGTGATGAGTCGCATCAGTCAAAAACCAAAAGTTCGTATCATCCGTATGCGTCGCGTACCATTTATGGACTCAACTGGTATTCACAACCTTGAAGTTCTTATCGAACAATCACAAAAAGAGGGTGTACAAATCGTACTTTCGGGCGTAAATACACAAGTACGCACAGCTCTTGAAAAAGCAGAATTCAATAAGTTAATTCCAACAGAAAATATTTGTTCGAACATCAACGTGGCTTTAGAACGCTCAAAAGAACTCATCTAAAAACAATAAAAAGCCTCTAAATGCGTTATTGCTTTAGAGGCTTTTTATAAAATAATCACCTATATGAAAAATTTCTATTATTTTCTTCTTCCTTTATTTGCTATCTTTATTTTCGCTTCATGCGACTTAGACATCGAACAAGACCCATCGAATCAAATATACAATGCTGCAGCTACATTGGTATATGATCCATCGGGCGAATATATCTTTGTTACAGAAGATAGTATAAAACTATTCCCTACTTCAAAAATTACAATACCTGAAGCACAAAAAGACACTCTTCTAAACAAACGCTATTACATCTCATTCCAAATAAAAGATCAAAATGATAAAATCTTCAGCATCAACCTTTTGTCTATGCAAATGATGCTTGAAAAACAAATCACTGAAATTGAAAACAATGATTTGATTAATAACTATAAAAATGAAATTTTAAACATCAAAAACCTTTGGTGCTCAGGCTCATACCTCAATATAATCACAGAGGTACAAGGTTCTGGTACTAAACTTCACAACTACAATCTACTCTACAATCCTAATATCAAAAGCGACACACTACACCTAACGCTAAGATACGACAACAATAACGATACAAAAACATACACGGTACAACAAGCTATATACTATAACCTACAAGACTACTTAACAAACGATAGCGATAGCACTACTATCTGTTTCAACTACAATTCAGGCTATCTCGAATACAACACTCTATACATAAAAATAGCATCTAAATGAAAAAAACATTAAAACTACTTTCATGTATTATACTTTGTGCATTATGTTTCAAACTTAATGCACAATTCACGGTTAATAATCCACAAGGATACATAAAACTTACCGACAAACAATACAAACTCGATGCCCTCATTCTTTTGAATGGAATAGATGAAAACACTACTATCAACTACACTGGCACCGAATCTATTGAATGGCGATACGAAATAGAAGGTAGCGAATACAACTCAACCCAAAAAGAGATTATTCCCGAATCGGATATGCTCTACTCTATCTATGTCAATGGCGTAGCTAAATATCATATCTATACAATCGATTACACACAATATCTCACTCAAATCAACTCTTTAGAGGTTATTGAAAATGAGATTAAATGTCAACAAATAGCCCTAAATATAGATGCTATAATCCCTGAAATTAAATATCTTGATAGTACGAATACCACACAAACACTTATACGTGAATTCACTCTCAGTTACGACAATGCCGCCTGGCAAGACTCTGCATGGGTAGATGTAACTGTTGACACCATAATCTCTCAACTCTCTATACTCAACTCTCAACTCTCTATTCCTGCACCATATAAATCAACTACATTCAAACTATATGGCGACAAATGGGCAGAGCAACTCAATATCGTCTCAGATACAATAATGACCGACTACACAGCTGTAGCCGTAAAATGTTATCCCAAAGGTACTGTAGTTGAACGCGAATATCAAAACGAAAAAGACCGTTCGTCTGACAGTGAAATTGAAGGTTCTGGTCCACTTGTAGTTGAATTTGAATCACGTGCCAATCCGCTTGATATAATGTATTACGAATGGTTTGTAAGTAACGTAGAAACACCTAATGCTTATCAACGTTATAACGATGTTGATTTACGCTACACATTCGAAAAAACAGGTGAGTACAAAGTAAAACTCATTGCCACAAGCAATACATGCGAATATACCGATTCGCTCAACGTAAGAGTAATTGAATCATATATCGAAGCACCAAATGTATTTACACCAAACGGCGATGGCATCAACGACGAGTGGCGTGTAGCCTATAAATCAATCGAACGTTATCAATGCATAATTCAAAATCGTTGGGGACGTACAGTATTCAAATCAACCGACCCAGGCAAAGGTTGGGATGGCATGATAGGTGCTCGTCCAGCAGCCGAAGGCACATATTATTATGTTATTGTGGCTTATGGTACTGACAAATTTCCCGACAATCACAAAAAAGCTGGGCAACAAATGAAATACAAACTTTCGGGCGATATAAATTTGTTTAGATAAAAAAGTAGTTTACAACATAAAAGAAACAACGACCAACTCACTGATTTTGAGAGTTGGTCATTTGTTTTTTTATGAAATTTGTTGCACACGGAAGGCACGGATTACACGGATTTTTTTTGATTAGCTTATTTTATGCTATGTAGCAATATTGCAAATTAAATTTACAAAGTGAGGCTACACCTAGGTAATCCAAAATATTTTTTGATTGCTCTCGGTTTGCACTCACTTTGCAATTGCAAAGTTGCAAAGTTTACATAATTATCTAGTTATCAATATGAAACTCTTTTTGCTTTTAATAATCTAAAACAATATATCTTGCATAACACAAAGAAAATCAACATATTAACCCAACTTTGCAAAGTTTGCAAAGTTTGCAAAGTTGTGCTAATTATTTGAATATCTTGAAGTTATATGTGGATTGTAGTTTTTGTAACATTGGTGTTATGAATGGTTTTATTATTGATTGTCAGGTATTTAAGGTAACTTTGCAACTTTGCAATTGCAAAGTTGGGCTATTTTTTCCCAAAAATATAGTGTCTTTTCCTAAAATAAGTAGACAGTTTTTTAGTTATTTTACTAAATAAATAGACATATTTTCTAAAAAAATAGACATATTCCTAAAAATATAGTCATTGTCCTAAAAAAGTAGACGTTGGAGGTTGATAACCTTTCCA
>JAZQRP010000063.1:0-20048 GCA_045629685.1 Candidatus Aphodosoma sp.
GTTTGATGATGATGCATTAGAAGAATTGGCTGCATCTATTCGTGCTAATGGTATCATTAGCCCTATTACTTTACGCAAAATTAGTGATGATAACTACCAAATCATTGCTGGCGAACGTCGTTATCGTGCATCTAAATTGGCAGGATTGGACAAAATCCCAGCCTATATTCGCGATGTTGATGATGGACAAGTAATGGAGATGGCTCTCATCGAGAATATTCAACGCGAAGACTTGAATGCCATCGAAATTGCTTTGAGTTACAACAACCTTGTTGCTACGCTCAATCTCACACAAGAGGCTTTGGCTGAACGTGTTGGTAAGAAACGAGCAACTATCACCAACTATCTTCGCCTTCTTAAACTTCCTGCCGAAATCCAGATGGGTTTGAAAGACAAAAAGATAGATATGGGTCATGCTCGTGCTCTTGTTAGTGTCGAAAATCCAGAGCAAATGTTGGCTATTTATGCACAAGTGCTTGCCGAAGGTGCTTCGGTGCGTCGCACTGAGGAGTTGGTGCGCTCAGCTGCATCTGGCGAAAGCCTCGAAAAGCTAGCTAAAAAAGAGAAACAACACACTATCATGCCAGAGGAGTATGATGCTCTTTGTCGCGAATTGAAAGATAAATTCAATGCTAAAGTCAAATTGTTGTACAACGAGAATGGTAAGGGTAAACTCACAATCCCTTTCGACTCTGACGATGATTTGATGCGCCTCATGTCGTTGTTTGATATGATAGTAACAAGTAATGAGTAACGAGTAGTGAGAAATTTAAAATTGTGCATATTATTGTTTGGTTTGTTTGTGACTTTAGGGTTACGAGCACAAAACGACATTGCACAATCTATAGCTCCTATAGCTCCTATAGCCACTATAGATTCTCTCAATCCTCAACTCTCAACCCTCAACTCCCAACTCTCAACTGATTCTGTCAAATTGGCTCGTCAACTTCGCCAAGAACAACGTGCTTTAGCCCGTGCCAATTTCAAGCCAGACCCAAATAAAAGCCTTTGGTTGGCGCTGACTTTCCCTGGTGCTGGGCAAATTTACAATCGTAAGTATTGGAAGTTGCCAATTATTTATGGTGGTGCAATAGGTGTGGCATACGCAGTTTCGTATTACGGTGGGCATTACAACGATTACATGCGAGGCTACCGTGATTATTTGGATAGCGACCCTAACACCAACTATCATCTTGAGCTAATCCCTCAAGGCTATCCAGAAGCAAGTGCTGGTAATTATGTGAAAAATCGTGTAAATTCTCTTCGTCGTTATCGAGATATTTTCATCGTTGTCGGTGTTGCAGTGTATGCTTTGTCTGTTATCGATGCCTATGTCGATGCCCAATTAGCCGATTTTGATATCAGCACCGACCTCTCTATGAAAGTCCGTCCAAAACTCGATTTCGAACAACACACAGGCAAACCAACTGCAGCTTGTCAAATGCAAATTTATTTTTAATTATGATGTTAAAGAAGTTTATTTCTATTTTAGTTTCTATTTTTATTTGTAATACCATAGCAGCTATTGATTCTATAGATACTATAGCTCCTATTGATACTATAGCGGCTGTAGATTCTATCGACTCTATACCTGCTATCGATTCTATAGACACAATCCTCCATCTTCCATTCGATTCTGTTCTCCACGATTATTTCCTCGAAAAAGCATTCACTATCGATTGCGAGCGCACCGACAGTGGTGCCGTATATTATTCCGATTCGGTATATATGGCTCGTTTGCAGTCGATGCCGCATGTCATGGAGATGACCTATAATCGTGTCGTTAAGGCATGTATCGAACGTTATGCGCGTTGCCCTAAAGATGTAGGCTACATGCTCGGCATCGGCAATGCCTACTATTTCCCGATGTTCGAAGAGGCTTTGAATCGTTATGACGTACCTCTCGAACTCAAATATCTCCCTGTCATCGAGAGTGCCCTCAATGCCAAAGCCAAATCTCCTGTTGGTGCTATGGGCTTGTGGCAATTCATGGTTAGTACAGGCAAAATCTATGGTCTCGAGGTCAATAGCATGGTCGATGAGCGTCGCGACCCTCGCAAGGCTTCCGATGCTGCCGCTCGTTTCCTTGCCGATTTATACAAACTCTATGGCGATTGGCATCTTGTGATTGCTGCCTACAACTGTGGACCTGGTAATGTGGCAAAAGCTATCCGTATCGCCAATGGCAAACGCAATTTCTGGGAAATCTATCCTTATCTCCCTCGCGAAACTCGCAGTTATGTGCCTCTCTTCATTGCGGCTAACTACATAATGAATTTCTACCAAGAGCACAACATGTGTCCTGCCACTCCTCTCCTCAATTATGCTACCGACACTGTCATGATTTCCGACCGTGTTCACCTTCAGCAAATTGCCGAAAAGGTCAATATTCCGCTCGACGAACTCAAATTTCTCAATCCTCAGTATCGTTACGACATCATCCCTGGCAACATCAAGCCTTACCCTCTTGTTGTGCCTTTCGAGCATATCAACTCCTATGCCCTCAATCGCGATAGCATTTTGGCTTACAAACCCGAGTTGGCTAAACGCGAAGTGAAGTTCGAACCATCAGAGGGTGAAGTGATTTACTACAAGGTCAAGAGCGGCGATACCCTTGGTGGAATCGCAAAAAAATATCGCGTCTCAGTCAAAAATCTCCAAAAGTGGAACAAACTCAGTTCTACCACCATTCGCATAGGACAAAAACTCAAAATCTATAAATAAACTCAAAAGACATAATAACAGAAGGACAAAAATTTTGTTATTATGTTCTTTTGTCTTTTTTTATTTATTATGGAAAAAATATACTATTCAATACGCGAAGTGGCTGACAAACTCAAAGTGCCACAATCCACACTCCGCTTTTGGGAGAAGGAGATACCTCTTCTCAATCCCGCTAAGTCGGCTGGTGGCACACGCCGTTATGTGCAGAAAGACATCGACCTTCTGTTTCAAATAAAATTCCTAATCGAAGAGCAGCACTTAACCCTTGCCGGTGTCAATGAGCGTCTATCCAAACATCGACACGAGGATGAACGCCGCATGAAAATAATTCAAAACTTAAAATCTGTCCGTAGCGAACTCATGGCAATTCGCAAAGAACTCAACGCCTACGAGGCCCTCGCCGAAGAGGTCTTCATCGACTGACAAACCCATACCCAACAGCATACCTCTTCAGAGGATAACCATACCTTCAACAATACAAACGACTATGAAAAAAGCATTATTTTTATTCACTATTCTCGCTCTATTGGTTGGTTGCACCAATCAATCTGTTAATAAAACCAACTCTCCGCAACCTCGTAAACCCAAAAACGTCATCTTCCTCATTGGCGATGGCATGGGTCTCAATCAAATCTATGCTGGTATGACTGCCAACGGTGGCACCCTCAACATCGAGCGTTGCACCCACACCGGACTTGCCAAAACCTATTCTGCCAATTCCTATATCACCGACTCTGCCGCAGGTGGCACTGCCCTCGCCACTGGCTCTAAAACCAACAACGGCATGATTGGCATGAATGCCGACTCCGTAGCAGAGGAATCAGTACTCTCTGCTGCCGAGCAGGCTGGCATGGCTACCGGACTCGTTGCCACTGTCCGCATCACTCACGCCACTCCTGCATCGTTCTATGCTCATCAAATCAATCGTGGCATGTACCAAGAGATTGCTGCCGATATGCTCACTTCGGGTGTCGATTTCTTTGTCGGTGGCGGTCGCAACGATTTTGAACTCCGCACCGATTCGCTCAACTATTCCGACTCGCTTCGTAATATCAACTACAACATAGTCTATTCTCTCGACTCAGTCGAAGCTCCTGTCTTGTTGCCTTTCGGCGCACTCTGTGCTGATTACGATATGCCTCAAGCTCGCGAGCGTGGCAACTTCTTGCCCTCTGCAGTCGATTTGGCTATCAAGTCGTTAGATGCTCGTGGCGATGGCTTCTTCCTCATGGTCGAAGGCTCACAAATCGACTATCAAGGTCACGGCAACAACACTCAAGGCGTTGTTGATGAGGTGCTCGATTTCGACCGTGCCATCAAGGTAGCTCTCGACTTTGCCGAGCGCGATGGCGAAACTCTCGTAGTCATCACTGCCGACCACGAAACTGGTGGTATGACCATAATGAATGGTTCGTATGCCGATAAAACCATCGAAGCGCAATTCAACACTGGCGGCCACACAGGCACTATGGTACCAATCTATTCATTCGGTCCATGCGCCGACCAATTCACCGGCATAATGGAAAACACCGACATCCCAACTCGCATCAAAACCGCTTTAGGATTCTAAATTTAATTACATACAACTGAAAAAACGACAAAATCTTGTCGTTTTTTCTTTTTTTTGTGTTAAATTTTGTAAATTGCCAAAAAATCACTATCTTTGCATGTTATACTAAAACCTTTTCCATTATGAAACGATTACTCTATATTTTCGCATTCCTTTTCCTCTCTCTTACTGCCATGGCGGCTACTATTACAGGGGGTACTGTTTTATACTTAAAACCCAATTCCAATTGGACGCAAGCTAATGCTCGTTTTGCTGCATACTTTTTTGGTAATGGAGAAACTTGGGTTAGTATGACAGATAGTGATGGAGATGGTATATATTCGTGTAAAAAGCCAACAGACAAGGTATATCCAAATGTTATTTTCTGTCGTATGAATCCATCTGCGAGTGCAAATAATTGGAACAATAAATACAATCAAACAGGTGACTTGACTATTCCTACTGATGGCAATAATTTATATACTGTTAAAGAAGGAACTTGGGATAAAGGTGGCGGTACTTGGTCAAAACTATCATATTTTGAAGAAGATGTGACTATATATTTAAAATTAAATGTCAATTGGAAAAGTGAAGGGGCTCGTTTTGCAATATATGTCTTTAATGCTAATAAAAATGGTTGGGCTAATATGAATAAAGTTGATGGATATGATGATTTTTACGAAGTAAAAATTCCTTCTGGAGATTGGAAAAATGTTATTTTCTGTCGTATGAATCCATCAAAATTAGAAAATAATTTTAATGCCGATGTTACTTGGAATCAGACCTCTGATTTGACTTATGATGGGGTTAATAATTGTTACATAGTTGAAGAAGGTGCTTGGAGTAAAGGTAATGGGAAATGGGTTATATTTCCTACCTCTTTTATACCCCAAAACACGCCTTTTTATTTAAAACCTAATGATAATTGGAAAGAGGCTGGTGCACGTTTTGCAGTTAATTTTTTTAGTGTTTTTGGTGATGAATGGGTTGATGTAGTTGATAAAGATGGAGATGGTATTTATTCTGGTACTACACCAGAAGGATATTATACAAATTTGATTTTTTGCCGAATGTATCCAGATAAAGCAGACAATAATTGGGATAACAGGTGGAATCAAACTGCAGACTTGACATTTTCTTCTTCTACCCCATTGTGTACTCTAACAGGAAGTGTGGATAATGGTACGTGCAAATGGGAAAATGCTCCTTCAATAACGTATTTGGAGGATGAGAAAGATTTATATTTGAAACCTAACTCTAATTGGAAATCGGAAGGTGCTCGTTTTGCTGCCTATTTCTTTAGTGACCTTGATGAAGGTTGGGTAAGTATGATCTTGGAAAATAATCTTTATAAAGTTAATATCCCTTCTGGCAATTTTACAAAGTTAATTTTCTGTCGTATGAAGCCATCAACAACAAATGTTTGGGAAAATAAATGGGATCAAACATTAGATTTAAAGTATGATGGTTCTGATAAAAATATTTATGTTATAGCTGATGGAGAGTGGGATAAAGGTGCTGGTTATTGGATGAGTTTTGGTGGAGAAGTAGGAACTCTTCCTTCTTGTAATAAATATGTTCGCAGTTCTTTTAATGAATGGGGAACTACAGATAAAATGACATTTGATGTTTCTTTAGGTGAAAATGGACGTTTTGCTTGTACTAAAATTTTACAATCAGATAATTATGAATTTAAAATAGCGGAAGAAGATTGGGCTAATACAATAAATACGACTTGTAATCAAGGAGAATGTGATATTACATTGTCAACGCAAGCTGAAGAAAATCCAAATGTACTATTTAAACTTGATGCAAAAAGTTCTGTGACATTTTCTATAGCTGGAGGTAAAATATATCTAGATTATACTGATGTGTTATTTGATGATAATACAAAATTTGAGAATGCTAAATATGGTAAGTTTACTTACCAAAAAACTATTTCAGGCGAAGACGTAAAAAAATGGCATTGGATTTCATTGCCTTACGATGTGAATGTGGAGGATATTAAATCGAATATTACAGCTGAAAATCCATACGACACTGATTTTATTATGAAGCGTTATGATACAGCTAATCGTGCTGCTTGGACTGGCAAAAAACCTCCTGTGAATGATAATACTTGGGTGCAATTGAAGATTACTGATGTGTTGGAAGCTGGTCGTGGCTATATTTTAGGGGTTAATAATTCTTTAAATAGTGTTACTTTAACTTTCCCTGCTGCGGATGATTTTCATGTGGTGAATGATGTGGTAACTGATAATAATACTGCTCTTAGTGCAAATCATCCAGAAAATGCTAACTGGTACTTGATTGGTACTGGCCTTTATGGCGAAACTAGAACTAGAGGTGGTGCTAAGCCAGTGAATTATGTTGCCTACCCAACTGAGAGTGGTAGTGATTATACTTATCACTGTTTTGTGGAAAATGATTGGGCAAACCTTGACCCTGCTTTTCAAGAACAATTAGGAACCGGAGTTGGCAAACTTGAAAAATACAAAGCCTTCTTTGTGCAACATTCTGGCGAATATTCGTTCTCGAAGGCTGTTGAGCAACAAAATATGGCTCCTCGTCGTGCGCGTGCCGAAGAGGTGGTTGAGCAATATTATATAAATATTGTAGGCGAAAAAGATACTGCTCGCACTGCTATCTTCTTGGCTGATGATGGTGCCGACGAATATGTGGTGGGTAAAGATTTCTTGCACTTTGGTGTTACTGGGCAAACTGCACAACTATACACCAAACAGGCTTCGAGCTTGCTTGCTTTCAACCACTTGAAACGTGAAAATCGCATCGTCGATTTGGGCGGTTATATGGTTAATGCTGGTGAATATACTATCTCGATGATGGATAATGGCGAGGCTTTGGTTGTGTTGATTGATAATTACACTGGCGAGTCGGTCGATTTAACTGCCGATAGTTATACCTTTACAACCGAAAAAGGCTCGTTGGATGGTCGCTTCTCGTTGGTTATATCGTATGTCGAAAAAGATGTTACTACCGAAATTGGTAATGAAATGGCTGGCGATTTGGTGGTTTCTAACAATGGTGGTTTGGTCGTTGTTGATGGATTGAGTGTTGGCAGCGTGGTGTGGATTTATGATGCGGTAGGGCATTGTGTTAATCGATTTGTCGCTGACAGCGAACAACAAGAGTTGAATATCTGTGCCGGGGTCTATGTATTGAAAACTTCAACTGAATCGGTTAAATTTGTTGTTTGGTAATATAGGAGGGCTATGGTTATGAAATATATGAAATTTGTTCTTTTCTTTGTTTGCGTATTGGGTGTTGCATTCAGCGTAAGTGCTAAGGATGAAACGTATGGTAATATAACTTTGCGCTCTAAAGCTAATACTCCAAGCAAAGCGACGTATCAGCAACGATATGGAGCTCAAAATAATGCTAATGGCTATTATTTGCCTGCTGGTTATCCAACAGATAATTCGAACGGAATGGCTGGCTATGAAAGCCAATTGGAAATGAAGCCTTATACTTTTGATGCTTACAATGCCTACAACAATGTGCCTTTCGATGACTCATCTAACAGTACTCGTGCTGTTCGTAAGAATGCTTTTGGTGATCCTAATGGCGATCCTTTGCATCCAGGTGTCCCTGTAGGCGATGCGTTGCCTTTTATGGTGCTTTTGGCTGGAATATATGTTTATATAATAAACAAGAAATACAAAAAAGAGATGTAATTCACATCTCTTTTTTGTGTTATAGAAACTATAGAAGCTGTTTAAGCTATATAGTCTATGATATGTTTGGTTTAGAAATTTTCGGGCCAGAGGTATGTGCCATCGAAGGTGGCAAAGCCGTAGTTTTGATAGAATTCGTCGAGAATTAGTAGTTGACAGCCTGAGCCGAGGCGCATATTGACCTCTTGGTGGAGGTGACCCATGATGATGTAGTTGACATCGGGATGCGATGCTGAGAACTGTTTTGCCCATTCTACTTGAAAGGCATTGGAGTCGGTGGTGTGGGCTTCGTAGTAGTTGTGGTGGCGGTTGGTATTCTCAACTGAGTCGTGTTTTTTGCGGTTGCGTGCACTCCAACTATACCCAAAAGCATAACCAAGGCGAGGTATCATCAGGTGGCGGAAGAGCCATTGTGCTGTAGGACTTTCGAATATGGAGTTGAGTAGGCGAGTGATACGACGCTTTTCGCCAAGTCCGTGACCATGGGCAAGGTAGAATTGTTTGCCTTCAATCTCAATGAATTCGCCTGTTTTGTGCACTATTAGTCCACAATAATTTTGTAGGTAACCGAATGTCCATTGGTCGTGATTGCCACAGAAGAAATGAATGCGGGTGCCTCGTTGGGTAGCAGTGCGTAGTGCTTCGAGTAAGCGGTCGAAACCAGGAGGAATGGCGTGAGCAAATTCGAACCAAAAGTCGAATATGTCGCCAAGGAGATATATTTCGGATTCTTCGGCAGTTGCCATATTGAGCCATTCGATGAAACGGGCGATTTTTGCCTCATTGTCATCGAATAGGCGTGAACCAAGATGGGCATCTGCTACAAAATAGTATTTCATAATAATCCGAGTTCGAGTTGGGCCTCTTCTGACATCATTGAGCGGTCCCATTCTGGCTCAAATACGAGGTTTACAACAACGGATTTTACGCCTTCTACTGATTCGATTTTCATTTTTACGTCTTCCATGATGAATTCGGCAGCAGGACAGTTAGGTGCTGTGAGGGTCATGTCGAGGACTACGTCGCCATTGTTGGCGTCGATGCGATAGATGAGACCGAGGTCGTAGATATTAACTGGGATTTCTGGGTCGTAAACAGTTTTGAGCATCGCTACGATGCGCTCTTCGAGTTCGAGAAATTCGTTCATAATCAATTTAATGCACAATGCGCAATGCGCAATGCACAATTATTAATTGTTAATTATCAATTTTTAATTTATTAAGTGCAAAGATACGAATTTTTTTTGTAATTTTGTATCTTTAAAAGTAAAAGTTAGAAAAGGTATGAAAATAGGTAATGTAGAGTTTGGTAAAGAGCCTCTGTTTTTGGCTCCGATGGAGGATGTGACGGATCCTGCATTCAGATTGTTGTGTAAACGATTTGGAGCGGATATGGTTTATACTGAATTTGTTAGTGCTGATGCTTTGATACGCAATGTGAAACGTACGGAGCAGAAGTTGACGATACATGACGAGGAGCGTCCTGTGGCTATACAGATTTATGGCAAGGATGTGGATACTATGGTGGAGGCGGCAAAGATTGTTGAGGAGGCACGACCTGATATATTAGATTTGAACTTTGGTTGCCCTGTGAAGAAGGTAGCAGGCAAAGGAGCTGGGTCTGGGATGTTGCGTGATGTGCCTAAGCTGTTGGCTATCACAAAAGCAGTGGTTGAGGCGGTGAAAATACCTGTAACGGTGAAGACACGTTTGGGTTGGGATGATAGTTCGAAGATTATTGTTGACTTGGCTGAGGCAATCCAAGATTGTGGTGCGCAGGCATTGGCGATACATGGGCGTACGCGTGCGCAGATGTACACAGGAGAGGCTGATTGGACGTTGATTGGTGAGGTGAAGAATAATCCGCGTATGAGAATTCCGATTATCGGCAATGGCGATGTGACAACACCAGAACGTGCGCGTGAGTGTTTTGATAAATATGGCGTTGATGCTGTGATGATTGGGCGTGGGTCGATTGGCAGACCTTGGATATTTGAGGAGGTGAAGCACTATTTGCAGACTGGGGAGTATGTTGCTCCTTATTCGATGCAGTGGCAAATTGATATTATCAAGGAGCATGTGTTGCGCTCGATTGAGTGGTTGGGTGATGAGCGTAAAGGGATAGTGCATAGTAGAAGACATTTGGCGGTTACGCCAGTGTTTAAGGGCATTGACCACTTTAAGCCTACGCGTATTGCAATGTTGAGGGCTGAGTCGCTAGATGAGTTGTTCGGGATTATTGATTCTGTGCCTAGAATGGTAAGAAATGAGGAGTGTGGATTATAGAGGCTATGGAAACTATAGTTGCTATAACCAATAGCAACAACTATTATAGAAGATAAAACGAATTTTTAATTTTTTTATGCTTTTTCAACTTTCAACTTTCAACTTTCAACTTTCAACTCTTAGTTGGATTATATGGTCTCCTAATCCTGAGATTTTCTCGGTGGGGAACTTCATTCTGTTGTGGTATGGGGTGTTGTTTGCTATGGGATTGGTGTTGGCAGGATGGTATGTGTGGAGTAGATTTAAGGAGTTTGGAATAGAGCAACGACATTTTGAGAATTTGATTGTTTGGGCGTTCTTTGGAATATTTTTGGGCGCACGATTAGGGCACTGTTTGTTTTATGAGCCAGACTATTTTTTATCGCATCCGATAGAGATGTTTTTGCCTGTAGCGGTCGATGATATGGGTAATTATTACTTCAGTGGGTATCATGGATTAGCAAGTCATGGGGCTGTGACAGGGTTGATGTTGGCTTTGATTTTGTTTAAATGGCAATCGAAGTTGGCGGTATTGCCAATTATGGATTGGATGGCAATAGCTACTCCGTTGGCAGGGGCTTTTATACGATTAGGCAATTTGATGAATTCGGAAATTGTGGGTGCACCTACTGATGTAGCATGGGCTTTTGTATTTCCTGCGATAGATCAGTTGCCTCGACATCCAGCGCAGTTGTATGAGTCGGTGTTCTTCTTTGTGCTGTTTGGTCTGGGCGTTTGGTTGTTTAAAACGTTGGAATATAAGAGAGTTAGTCATGGCTTTTATCTGTCGTTGATGTTGATGGTGATAGCAGGATTTAGGTTTTGTGTGGAGTTTGTGAAGGAGGTCCAGGTGGGGTTTGAGCGTGATATGGTGTTGAATATGGGGCAGTGCTTGAGTGTTCCTCTGTTTTTGTTGGGAGTAGTGTTGATGATTTGGACGCAAAAGTGTGTTAAAAATGATGAGATTTTGGAAAATAATGATTAACTTTGCATTTTAATAGTCGAAAGTAATAAGTAGTAACTATAAAGAGTTTATGAAAAAGAGTATTTATTTTTTAGGAATGTTGTCGTTGTTGTTTTTAACTTTTTCGTGCATTAATAATGACGATACATCGACCGTAGTTGTTTCGGAAGAGGCTAAGATAACAAAATTTTATCTACATAGTGATAGTCTTAAGGATATAGATAACTATGTGTTTACTATCGACCATGATAGTATGTTGATTTATAATCGTGATTCAATAACGTATGGAACTCGAATCGATTCGTTATCGTTTGTGTTGAGTCCGAGATTCTCGTCGGTTTATATAAATGATACACTTGATTATTATAAACTTAATGATGTTTATTTGGATTTTACTAATAAGGTGAAATTTACAGTAGTTGCAGCAGACAAAAAAACTTCGGCTGACTACTGGGTACAAGTCAATGTGCATCAAGTGGATCCAGATACTTTTGTTTGGAAAGGTATTAATAGTGAGGTTTTTGAGGGAGATGCCTTGTCGGCAAAAGCGATTTTCTTTGGTGGAAAATTGATTTACATGGCAGTTGTGAATAATAGATTGTTGGCGTATGAAAGCGAAAATGGTAAGGATTGGAGTTTGATTTTGCCAGCAGGAATAGATGCGAATTTGATGAAATTGAATTTGAATTATTTAGTTGCAACAGAGGAGTATATGTTTGTGTGTGGTGATGGTAAGTTGTATAGAAGTGCAGATGCAGCTGTTTGGACTGAATTTAAAACTATAGGTGCTAATGTTGAAAATCTGTTGTTTGCAATGGAAAATAAGGTTTATGCCGTTGCTGAGAATGGACATGTGGTGAGATTAGATGGTTCGGAATGGGTTGATTTAGGTGCGTTGCCATCTAAATTCCCAGTAGAGGGAGCTGCTGTATTGACGGCAGATGCACCTTCGGGCAAGAGTCGTGTGTTTGTTGTGGGAGGTATAGATAAAGAAGGTAACTATTTGTCGTCGGTGTGGAGTAGTGAGAATGGAGAATATTGGAGTGATATGACAGGAGGTAAAGAGCAATTTACCCCTCGTGCGTACGCTGCAGTCGTTCAATATGCCGATGGATTGATGTTGTTTGGAGGGCATGGAATGCCTGAGAACTCTATTACGAATGCGAAGGTGGTTGATGATGCTCAGTTGTTATCTAAAGATTTTGGTTTAACTTGGAGCGAACCAGAAGAAAAGTCAAAAATAGGTGATTTGTATTTGCCAAGATATGAACACTCGGTAGTGGTTACTCCTGCAGGTTATATCTATTTGATTGGTGGTCGTACTTCAGCGAATGGTACAATCAATGATGTTTGGCAAGGATTGAATTATGCTTCACTTCCAGGATTTAAAAGATAATTAATTTACAATTCACAATGCACAATTGTTATATTGGTCAGACAAATCTCAACTATCAATTCTCGTTGCCATTGTCGAAAAGTGTGAGGGCGAGAGAGTTGGTGTTGGATGCGTTGAATGGTAGATGTGTGGAAGTTGAAGATGATAATGATGATATATTTGTGCTGTCAAGAGCGTTGAATCAATGCACAATGCACAATGCACAATGCACAATTTTTGCGATAAGCGAGAACAATCAAGCTTGTTTGGATTGTCGAGCGGAGCAAAAATCACAACCGAAGGAAGTAATGCATAATGCACAATTGTCAGACCAGTCGGACCAGTCAGACGTGTCGGGCAACTTTCAACTTTCAATTCTCAATTTAAATGCTTCGGGTACGGCATTGAGGTTTTTGACTGCGTTTTGTGCTGTGACAGAAGGGAGTTTTTTGTTGACTGGGTCGAAGAGATTGTGTGAGCGTCCGATACGACCATTGGTTGATGCGTTGAGAGAAATGGGGGCTGATATTGAATATGTGGAGAAAGAGGGTTTTGCTCCGTTGAGAATAAGAGGGAAGGCGTTGAAAGGTGGTAGAGTGAGTTTGGATGCAAGTGTGAGTAGTCAGTTTGTGTCGGCATTGATGTTGATAGTAGATAGGGTAGAAGGTGGCGTTGAGATTGAATATTTGGGGGATGTAGCATCGCAATCATATATAAAATTGACAGAAAGTGTTATTGAACGCTATAAAAGAGGGGTTTGTTGTAGTGGTGAAAAAGATTGGTCGTCGGCAACGGTGTGGTATGCAGCGATGGCAGTATTGAAAAAAGGAAAATTTTTGCTCGAAGGGTTGCGATTGGATAGTTGTCAGCCTGATAGAGCGATAGTTGAGGTGTTTGAAAAATTGGGAGTTAAGACAACGGAGGTGGAGAATGGTGTGGAGATAGAAAGTAATGGGGTGGTTGTTGATAAATTGGTGTTGGACTGTAAGAATATGCCCGATGCTGTGATGTATATAGCAGTGGCGGCATGTTTGTTGGGAGTAGAATTTGAAATAAGTGGAGTAGAAACTTTACGAGTGAAAGAGAGTGATAGAATAGAGGCGTTGATAAATGAGATGCGAAAATGTGGGTACTTGATACAATGCACAATGCACAATGCAAAATGCACAATGCACAATGCACAATGCACAATGCATAATGCACAATGCACAATGCACAATTTTTGCGGAGCAAAAAACACGAAAGAAAGGAGTAATGCACAATGTACAATGTACGGATTTGGTGAAGATAGAGACTTATGATGACCATCGTGTGGCGATGGCAATGGCAGTTGTGGGGTTAGTGATGGATATTAAAATTGAAAATCCTGAAGTGGTGAATAAATCGTATCCTGGATTTTGGGAGGAAATGAAAAAAATTAAATAAAAATTATGAAAGCATTAGAAGAAAAAGAGATTGAGTTAATCGAAGAATTTGAAGTTTATGAAGATTGGATGGACCGTTATCAATACCTTGTGGATTTAGGTGGAGAATTGGAAGGTTTGTCTGCAGAAGAGAAAAATGATGAAACATTGATAAAAGGTTGTCAAAGCCAGGTGTGGTTAGTGTGTGATGAGCAAGATGGACGTTTGTATTTTCGTGGAGAGAGCGATGCTATTATCGTAAAAGGTATAGTGGCATTGTTGATAAATATGATGTCGGGTTGTACAGCCGAAGAGGTTGTGAAGTATGATTTTGGATTTCTTGATAAAATAGGATTGAAAGAGCATTTGTCGCCAACACGTAGTAATGGATTAGTGTCGATGGTAGAGAAGATGAAATTATATGCTTTTAATAAGTTGAACTAATAATTCATGATGCGTTGTATTTTGCATTGTGAATTTTGTATTGTGAATTGATTAAAATGTCTAGACTATATTATTTTAATCCTGATCATGATTTGGCATTGGCGAATGGGAGTTCTCATTTTCAAGCTCCAGAATCAGCAGCTGCGTTTGCTGATGATTTGTCGTTGTTGCCATGTTGGTTTGCCGAGGAGGTAGCTTCAGAAGTATTGAGTGACCAGGAGTTTTCGGAAGATTTGAATCTGTTAGGCTTGGATGTTGCAACCATTCCATTATTTTCTAAAGATAAGATAGAGGAATTTAAGGTAGAGCCTTGGGGATGGGATATGGCGGTGCGTAAATTCTTTTTGAATAATGGAGTAGCCGAAAAATTATTGCCAACCCCAGAAAAAATAGAGGAATACAAGAAATTAGCGCATCGTAGATTGACTATAGATGCGATGAATTATTTGCGAGATAAATCCATATATCCCGAATCATTGCCTTCGTCGGCTGTTGAATTGTCTTCTATGGCAGATGTCAATGCATTTGCAGCAAAGCATAAAGAGGTGGTTTTCAAAGCACCTTGGAGCGGTAGTGGAAAAGGAGTGTTTTGGTCATCGGGTGTATTAACACCGAGTCTTTCAGGATGGTGTAAACGTGTAATTGAGAAGCAAGGCTCGGTAATGGGAGAGGTGGCATACGATAGAGTGCAAGATTTTGCTATGGAGTTTAAGGTTGGGCGTGGTGATGTGGCTTTTGCTGGATATTCTTTGTTCTTTACTGAGGGTAGTGGTATATATCGAGGCAATTATTTGTTGTCGAATGAAGATATTGAGGAGGAGTTGACTAAATGGGTGTCGAAAGATTACTTGGAGTGGATTCGTGTGGAGTTGATAAACTTTTTGAAAGAAAAAGTGGCAAAAGTTTATAATGGATTTGTTGGTGTTGATATGTTTGTTTATTCTGAGACACGAGATACAAAAGACGAGTCATGCGAGGTTGAGTATAAAATTAATCCAGTGGTAGAGTTCAATCTTCGAATGACAATGGGAATGGTGGCGCGTGTAATTTATGATAGATGTGTAGTAAAAGGGGTACGAGGAATGTTTATGATAGATCATTTGCCTCCAGGACAGTTGTTGATGGACCATAAAATACAGATAGAAGAAAATCCTATCGAAATAGAGGGGGGGAGGTTTAAAAAAGGGTATTTTTCGTTGTGTCCTATAACTGAGCATACTGTATATCGCGCTGGAATTATGTTAAAATAACTTAAAATTTATGATTTGTAGTAATTTTTTGAAAAACAATTACTACCTTTGCAGTCTGAATTGGATTATAGCCTTAATCTTTTATCTATAACAAATTAAAATTTTAGATTTTATGAATTTGAAAAAATTATTGAAAGTTTTTACTTTTATTTTCTGCGTTTTATTGTTTGTTTCTTGCGAGCAAAAGCCAACTTTGACAGAAACAGAAAAACAAGAAGTTTATCTTTATGGTAATTGTAAAGAAGTAGGAATGCATGGTTATGTGATGGGTATAGCAGATGGAAAGACTCATACATATTCAGCAGCATCATTGTTGGATGGTTTTACATTGTACGAAAAAGGTGAATATTTGTTGGGTATTCGTGCATATATTGGTTCTGAGGTTACTGATGCGTCGGTTTGGGTAGGTGTTGATTATGAAAATCCAGAACATATAAAAGAGTTTACATATACAGAAGGTGGCTGGCAATATGTACTTTTCGACGAGCCAATTAAATTGTCAAACAACGATATTTATATCGGATATACAGTTACAGGTAAAGGTGGTTCGGTTCTTGCTGCAGAAGGAGCTCGTAAGGCTCATAAATCAGAGTGGATTGAAATTGATGGTGATTGGAATCTTTTGAGCAAAGCAGCAGGTAATGCGTTGTGGTCAATACAAGCAATTGTAACTGGTCGTGATTATTCAGCAGAAAAACAAAATGATATTGTAGTAGAATCTGTTGTAGCTCCAAAATCGGTACAAGCAGGAGAATCTGCAAATGTTACTTGTGAAGTACGTAACGCTGGTATCAAAACAGTGACTTCTGTAGAAGTAAAATGTACTTTCGGTTCGTCAACAGTTAGTGCAACTATACCAGGCACATTGATGAATGGTCAATCTGCTAAAGTAGTGTTCCCTGCAGTTATGTCTCCTAATGCAGGTGGTGTTGCAAATATTGTAGTTTCGGCACAAGGTTCAAATGATGAAAAACCAGCAGATAATGAAGTTAAAAAATCACTTCGCGTTTATACAGAAACAGTTCCTCGTAACTGTTTGCTTGTAGAACAATTTACAGGTCAAGCATGTCCAAACTGTCCTGGAGGCGCAAAAGCTATGGCTGAAGCTATTGATAAACTTGCAGATCCAAACAAAGCAATTTGGGTAGCTCACCACACATATTATGAAGATGAGTTCTCTTTGAACGAAAGTGCTGTTATTGCTCAAATACTTGAAGCTAATTTTGCACCTGCATGTAATATTAATCGTGTTCCACGTGATTATGGTATGGGTACAGAAGAGTTGATTTGGCACCCAGGTTATGCAACAAAAGCTATTCTTGAGGCTGCATTGGTTGAACCAGGTCTTGCAACTATTGAACTTGCTCGTACATTCAATGCTGAAACTCGTGAATTGACTGTAGAAGTTAAAGGTCGTTCAATCGAAAAAGAAGCTTATATTACTGCAGTCGTAACACAAAGTGGTATTGAAGCACAACAATCAGGTGCAACAGGCATGTATGTACATAATAATGCTCCACGTGCCTTCTTAACAGCTGCAAAAGGTGATAAACTTGAACTTGATGCAGAGGGTAATTATACAGTGACATACACATACACAATTCCTGAAAAAGTTGGTACATTTGATTGTATTCCAGAAGATATGCAAGTTGTAGCATTTGTTCATGGTAATATTTCTAGTGAAATGGGTCGTATAGTTTACAATGCAGAGCATGAGACTATAGTTTCAAGTGTAGAAAAAGCAGCTATTCGTGCAATGACTCTTTATGATAATGAAGCTGAATATGATGTTTTTAACATTGAACTTAAACCATTGAGTGAGCAAATTTGTCGTTAATTCTTTTTCTGATTATATATGGAAGCATCGATTTTTTTCGGTGCTTCTTTTTTTTTGAAAATATTTTTGTTATATCGAAAAGTATTAGTAACTTTGCATGTTATTACTTTTTATTTGAAAATTCACTTTTATGAAAATTAAAAATCTTTTTTATGTTGCAATAATGGTATTATTTGCGACAAGTTTGTTCACATCGTGTGAACCTGGAGTTGTTGAAGAGGGAGAAAAATTTGCGATTGATAGTGTATCTCTTTATGGTAATTGTACAGACCCTGTGAATAATCGTGAGGATGGTCGTTTTGGTATGAATTCAGCTTATACAATGTCAACAGCTACTATGTTGAATGGAACTGAATTGGCTGCACGAGGTACAAAAATTATTGGTATTCGTGCTTTGATCGCCGGACCAGTATCTAACGCAGAGGTGTATGTTGCAGGATCATTGGATATGTCAAATATTTTAGCTCGCAAATCATTTGAGTGGATTGATGAGGGTTGGCAATATGTATTGTTTGATGAGCCTTTGGCTATAACAGGTAGTGATCTTTATGTTGGTTATACTATCACAAGTAGTGGTTTTGTGATTGGATTGGAACAAGCAAAAGAGATGACTAATACAGAGTATATGTATTGGAACAATGATTGGTACAAGTTGTCTGATATGGGAACTAAAGGTTATTGGTCTATTCAGGCAATTGTACAGGGTGGTGATTATTCTGCTGAATCACAATATGCTCTTTCGGTGGATAAATTATCAATTCCAGAGGCAACACGTGCGAATGATCAATTCAAAACTATTTTGGAAGTTCGCAATACAGGCGTTCGTACGATAGGTGGCTTTGAGTTGACAAGTTCGATTGGGGGTGTTGTAACAACTCATGCAGTAGATAAAACGTTGTTGAATGGTCAATCTGCAAAAGTAGAGATAATGGTGCCAGTCGGTGATGTTGAGGGTAATATTGACTTTACAGTAAAGGCAAAAATTAAAAATCAAGAAGTAGAAACAGAAGAGTATTCTTCTAAATTAGATGTATATGCTGGATTGCAACGCAATGCACTTTTGATTGAGCAATTCACAGGTCAAGGTTGTCCTAACTGTCCTGCTGGTGCGGCTGCTATTAAAAAGTCTATTTCAGAATTAGTTGATCCTGATAAAGTATGTTGGGTAGCTCATCACACATATATGGGCGGTGATGCCTTCTTGGTTAAAGGTAGTATGGATATTAATTCAGCTTTAGGTATTACACAATGGCCTATGTGTAATGTAAATCGTAAAGAAGTGGAATATGAAAAAGGTAATATCAAATTGATATGGCATCCTGCAGCTATGACTTCGTCGTTGTTAGCATCTTTGCTTCCTATTCCTGCTGATGCAACTATGGAGTTAACTCGTGAATTTAATGCAGAAACTCGTGAATTGAAGGTTGCAGTAAAAGGTCAATCACTTAAAAATGTGGCTTATATTACAGTTCTGGTAAATCAAGATAATATGGTTGCTCATCAATCAGGAGCATCAGGAGATTATTATCATACTGCTCCACGTGCATTCTTGACTGCAGGTACAGGTGATAAACTTACTCTTGACGCAGAAGGTAATTATTCTGTAGAATATACTTACACAATTCCAGAAAAAGTTGGAGATTTTGATTGTGTGCTTGAAGATATGGAAGTTGTGGCGTTTGTACATGGCGATATTACAGATGCAAACGGCAGAGATGTATATAATGCAGATAAAATTGATGTTTTGAAATAAATACGAATTAACAATTAATAATAACTAATAAATTTGAGGTTAAAGGTTAGAGGTTAAAGGTTAGATTTAGAATGTACATATTAATTTATCTTTATTCACCTTCCTCATTCCTCATTTCTCATTTCACACTATTATGAAACTTCTTCAAGAAATCAAAGAACGCGCTCAACAAAATCCACAGCGCATTGTTTTGCCAGAAGGTACTGAACCTCGTACACTTGAGGCTGCAAACTCAGTATTACGTGACAAAGTTGCTAAACTTATCCTTATCGGTAATCCTGCTGAAATCAATCGCATGGCAGAAGAAAAAGGATACACTTACATCAAAGAGGCCACTATTGTTGACCCAGAAAACAATCCTAACCTTGAAAAATATGCTACTTTGCTTGCTGAACTTCGCAAAAGCAAAGGTATGACTATTGAAGAGGCTACACGTTTGGCTAAAGACCCATTGTATCTTGCATGTTTGATGATTAAATCAGGCGATGCTGATGGCGAATTGGCTGGTGCTCAAAACACAACAGGTAACGTGCTTCGTCCTGCATTGCAAATCGTGAAAACTAAACCTGGTATGACTTGCGTATCTGGTGCTATGATGTTGTTCACAAAAACTCCTCAATATGGCGAAGATGGTTTGTTGATGGTTGCTGACGTAGCAGTTATGCCAAACCCAACTGCTGAAGAGTTGGCTCAAATCGCTGTTGCTACAGGCGAAACTATGCGTGCTATTGCTAACAAAGAACCACGTATCGCTATGCTCTCTTTCTCAACTAAAGGTAGTGCAAAACAC
>JAZQRP010000064.1:0-10535 GCA_045629685.1 Candidatus Aphodosoma sp.
GCCGACAGCGAAGAACTCAAAGCACTACGCGCCATCAAGTCCGACCACTCGCGCCTGGCAGCCGAACACACCGAGCTACAACAAGCAGCACAACTCCAGCACGAACGCAACACAGCACGCATCGCCGAGCTCGAAGAACAATTGTCGGCATATCAAGCTCAAATCCAAACACTCGAAAACCGCGAACCAGAAGTACGCGAAGTATCAGTAGAAGTAGAACGCCCACTCGCAGCCGACGAACACGTGATGCACATTCCAGCGCAAATCTACAACATGATGCGCGTGACAGTAGAGCGATTGAACGACGAGTATAAAACCAACGACACCATAGCCGATTTACTACAAAAAATGTTCCTACGCTACACCGTCGAACGACTCACACAATGGTTCTACCCATGGGTATTGCGCGACCGCGACATCGAAGAACTATCAGGCGTGACAGTATCAGGTTGGAAGCAGTTCTTAAATGGAGGAGGTAACCAATGAGCGGATTAGGCAATGCAATACAAGCATCGGTGATAAAAAGTTTCATCCCGATGATAAAAGAGAACCTACCAAAACTCGAGACCCAAATAGGCGAAGTATTGCAAAACGTAGAACTAAAAGGAATGGAAAATTATGCAGCCATAGTCATAACAGCCATGGCAAACAAAGCATACATCACCCTATGTACATTCGACATCGAAGACCACTTGTGCCGCCAAGTCCGTTCCATTCCGCTCGCCGAATTTGTAGAGCAAATACTAACAGGTAAATTCACAATTTGATTATGATAGGAGCACCAACCAACAACAACAGTCCAGTTAATAGCAATTACCCCACAGGCGATATCGCATCATTCATCGAAGAGTTCAACCAACCCAAGCAAGACATGAACCTCGACATCGCCGAAGGGCTCGACCAACTCCAGCCCATCGACGACGACATGCCCACAGGCAAGCTCGACACCACAGCCACACGCGCAGCCGCAGGAGCAGGCGGACGCATGATAGCCGCCGTCATCGACACTACCATACCAATGACCCTCGGCATGATAGCCAAAGAGAGCCCCGACGAATTCAAAGCCACCGACTCACAGCGCGAAGAACTCGAAGCCGCCCTCACCGAATATATGGCCCTCCGTGGCGACGATATTCCGCCAGGTGTCATGGTCCTCATCCTCGTCCTCACCATCTACGGCTCACAAGTGCCACACGCCCTCGCCCTCCGTAAACAAAACCTCCGACAAGAACAACTCGATCAACGCGAAGAAGAATTGAAACGCCTCGAGCGCGAGTTGAAAAACAAAGCAAAGGCCCTAGAGAAAAAGAACGAAGAAGACAAGGAGGAATAGATTATGACACGAACAGCAAAACTAACAATCATATTAGGCACCAACGGCACAGGCAAAACCACCATGCTGCGCCACATACTCGACTCTTCGCCACAGCGCGCACTCGTCGTCACATCCCATGTCGAAGAGTGGACCGACCTACCCGAAAACAACCTCGCCACACCACAAGACTTCCTCTTCCACGACCGACAACGCCACATCATCCGTCGAGGCTACACCATAGACCGACTCAAATACTTCAAACAAGGAATCCTCATTTTCGACGACTGCAAAACCTTCATCGGCGACAAAAACGCCGCCCTCGAAGATCTCCTCATTGCTCGACGCCAGCTCGAGCTCGATATCTTTTACATCGCCCATGGATTCACACGCGTCCCACCACTGTTTTATCCCTATTTCTCCGACCTCATCCTGTTCCGAACCAAAGACAACCCATCATCACGCAAAAAAGACCTCTTACAATATAAAGAGATAATGGAAGTACAAAAACGAATCAATCAACGAGCCCAACAAGACCCACACTATTATGAACGACTCACATTCGACCAATAAATACAAAGCAATGTACAAATGCGAACTCGCTCGCGCTGCAGGCGTCTCGCTCACCACATTGCGACAGTGGTGCCAAGAGAACTATAGTGAACTATGCGACTATGGATATCACCCGAACGACAAACTATTATCGCCAGGCGCAGTGAAGTTTTTGTGTGAGAAATATGTGATAGAGGTAAAACAATAAAGAGAGACCAATTAGGCCTCTCTTTATTATTTTACAGAAAACTATAGAAAGTTGAAGAAAGTTGAAGAAAGTTGCAGAAAACTACATTAAGTTGCAGAAAGTTATAGAAAGTTGCAGAAAGTGAAAACCACGCTATTGACAGGTTGTATCTTTGTACTCGCTTTTCAAAGATAATTTTTTTTCTTCAATTCATAACAACTAAAATTAATTAAAATTATGCAATTCCTTTCAAAAACATCTACTGTTGCCATCGTAGCTATCGTTACATTGGCACTCGTTGGTTTCGTAGCTTACAAATTGACAAAAGCAGAACCAAAAAAAGTTGAAGCAGCACAAGAAGAACCAGCTGTATAACAATCACAAAAGAAGTATTTTATTAACAGATTAAAATTACACAAAGAAAATGGCACAATTTAATCCTTCAGAACAAGAACTCGAACAATCGTTCGATCGTAATGCAAACGGCGCAATATATACAGGCGCAGGCGACTTTTCTCTCGATTTTGAATCATCAAGCTCTTTCGCGAATGAGACAGCTTCAAAACGTTCGTTCTCTGTTGAGCTTAAAAATACAGGTGCAGAAGATGCAGTTGTAGCTCTTTGTCCTGCTCACTATAACGATGCAGCACTTCTTTCAGCAGAACAAAACGTAGCAGTTGACTTCATTGCTAAAGATGGTGAACAAACAAAAGATGAGAAAAAAATCGTCATCAAAGGTAGTCCAAGCAAAATCTCACAACTTTTGTCTTACACAAAACAATGCGCTACTCGCGTACACACTATGATTGTGAAAGTGTCGGAAGAAGGTATGCTTGACAACCCATTCCAACACCGCACAGTGACTCCATTTGCAGGTGGTGAAAACCTTCGCAACATCACTCCAGCGAACTATGTTGACGAAAACACACAAAACGCAAAAATGGCTACAGTAGATTGCCAATCAGAAGATTTGCAACTCTCTCCATTACGTTTGGTTCTCTATCGCATCCCTGCTGGTCAAAACATCAAAATCACTATGTTGATGGGTGCCTCAGAAAACCGTGACCTTGAACTTTCACGTAAAGCCAAAGAAGGTCGTATCAACGTAGCTTCAAAAATGAACTACTAATCAGCTAAAAGTTCATAGTATTAGATTAAAGGTTTAATAATGAGATGTCCTCCTCCCGAATCACCAGGAGGAGGACATTTTCTTTAACAAAGAAAAAAGTATGAATAACATATATCTTCAAGACGTAGAAAATCGTATAGCAAACAATCCAGAGAAAACACGTTTGCTACTATCTAAATATGGAGTAGAGACTCCAGAACCAACATTAAATGATGTAGCTCAGGCATATCGTGCAAATCCAAATTTTTTGGTTGAATTTTTCAATACAACCAATTCAGAAGAAAATGCTGCTGGAAATGGTTGGACTAATTGGGTGTCGGCTGTTGGAGGTGCATTGAGTGGATTTGCAACAAGTTTCAATGGTCAGCAAAATGCAGAACAAGCAGCTGCACTTGAACAAGAGTATTTGAGAACGCAACAAGAACAGGCGAAAGCAGATGCTAAAAAACAATCTACAATACTTTGGATTGTAGGCGGTGTTGTCGTATTGCTTCTTATTGTGGGCATGTTCTTTATGTTTGGTAAAAAATAATAACAACAAAGATTTCGATGAATATTACCATAAAGCATGTACCTATTTTTCCTGATAATCCGCAAAATCCAGCAAAGTGTAACATCAAGACTGGTGTGATTACGCTGAACGATTCGGTATGGAATAAATTAACTCCTCTCGAGCAACAGTATTGGCTTGCTCATGAGGAGGGACATATACGTACTCGAGGAGGATCTGAAGTGGAAGCAGACATTTATGCATTCAAAAGGGTAGCAGGCTCGCAGCCATATTCATTGCGAGATATTCGTCGTTCGATACAGAAAATTATTGCAACAAATCCTAATGCTCCAGAAGCAAAAGCACGAATTGACAACAATATGCGTTTGTCGTTGCAAATAGCAGCAGATAGAGGTTCGGAATCAGCAAAACAATTATTAATCAAAATACAAAACAGTATGGCAACAGCAATAAAATCAACAACCGCATTAATGAGTAGTAGCAATGTGAATTTGGCAGTAGCTCAAAAAGTGACAGACCAATTGTCTGCTACAGTTGCGCCTGTGAAAAGTGCAACAAAAACCACTGCATCAGTTCCAACAAAAGCAACTACGGCAGTTTCAACAAAAGTAACTACGGCAGTTCCAACAAAAGCAACTACGACAGTATTGGATATGGGGAATAAAGCTCCAGTATCAACTATAGTAACACAACCAGCATCAACAGCTATGACCTCACAATCTACAACATTGACACCACGCGTAAATGGTTCGATAGTTCCAAATCGTACTATTATACCAGTGTCAACAGGTAATGTAGTTTTTGCAGAAACAGAGGTTAAACCTATTATTGTTCCTATTCCTCTTGCAGAAATAGAGACTTCTACAGCTAGAGAAGAAACGACAATGGGAACTATTGTTGATCCTACTCAACCAACTATTATGCAAGAAAATCCTGCACAGGCAGAGGGCGGATCTGATGAAGCGTCAAAGAGACATCAAGTGCCTGCAAAAGAAACAGTAGAGGATAAAACTGTTATTGTACAATCTACGCCACAAAAAGCATCAAAGGGTGATAACCCAAATAAAAATGTTTTGTATATCGTTGCAGCTTTGGTAGTAGTTGCTGTAGGTTATTTTATTTACAAATCAAAAAAGAAATAGATCATGGATAAATTAAAGTACATTTTCATTGTATTGGTAATAGCCGTATTGGCTTATTTCCTATTAAAGCGACCTTCGGCAAAAGAACAAGCAGATGCTAATAGAAGTAATGCAGAAGCAGATAAAGCTAAAGCAGAAGCAGAGGTGAAACGAGCACAGGCGAAAGCCGAAACAGCGATTAATGACATCATCACTAACACCGAAATTTCTGACGAGGAAAAAGAAAAACAATTGGCTTTGCAGAAAAAAGCGTTAGAGGATGCAAAAAAGTTGGAACAACAACTTGCTTATGAAAACGAGCAAAAGAAGATTAAAAATAATTATGACACAGCTCTTGCTCAATATAACGCCTTGACCCCTGATGAAAAATGGGAAAAACAAGATAATACTCTCAAGACTCAGATTGATAGTAATGCTACAACTTTATATAGCGATATGAAAGGCGGAAACTATCATGATGCTAAGATTTGGGATACACTCAAAGCCTATACAAGTAGTCCTGCAAAAATGTATTTGTTTGGATTGCGTTACTCAAAAAAAGACAGCAATACTTTGTTGCCACGAATGGACAAACAGTCATGGCATTTGATTAAACCATCTTATTGCAGTAAGACTGGAAAGGTGTACAAAGAAATGAAACCGAAGGTTGATGCTTTTTATAATGCTTATAAAGCAGTAAAAGACAATCCGTCGGTGCTTAACAAAAAAGCAGGCGATGTTATTCCTGGTTATACAGGACAGATGCCTGATGTGTATAAATAAAAATTTGGCTTATGACAAAACGTGAATTTCTAGAACAAAAACGCTTAAGTGATCCTGTGTGGTATGCTCAGCATGTAGGTTTTAATGCCAATGGAGAACTCGTTGACCCATCGCAACAACCTGTATTAGCGAAACCAACCGCACAAGGTGAGTATCCCGAAAAAATCATTGATTGGGCTGAGCGATACTTCAAAGTTGGAGTATTGACTTGTTTGGCTGTGATTGCAATTGCAGCTGTAGTATTAACTTCAAAATATAAATAATTATGAAGGAGAGTAATTCAATTGGAGGTGTAGATATTAATGTTGAAATACCTACACATAGCGCATTAAATCTTGCTCTTGGACTTAGTATTCCGATTGTAGTAGGAGTTTTGTTATTTATCTTTTACAAAAAAATCAAGTAATTATGACGCAAAAGAGTAAAATTATAATCATCGTAAGTGCAGGATTGGTAGTCGCTGCACTATTGGTCTATTTCTTATTCTTTTTTGGAAAAAGTAAAGACGTATCTGGTTCTGAAGAATTGGAAAATGGTGGAGTAGGCGGTAAATATACCGACGATCGCTTTCCTTTGAAACGTAATTCTGGAGGAGCAAATGTTAGAGCATTGCAAACTTACCTAAATCCATTGTTGGAGCCAAATGGCAGTAAAAAGCTTGTTGTTGATGGTAAATTCGGACCAAAAACAGAAGCAGCTTGTGAACTTATTTTTGGTGAGAAAATTTGTACTGAGGCAAATTTTAATAACATTAAAGCACTTGCAGCATCGGCATCAAAATGACAACACTTGAAATCATATTATCCGTGGTAACAGTGATTTGCTCAACTGGCAATATAGCTCAGTTTGTCTCTTTGCGAGCAATTCGCAAAGAGGCTACAGCTAATGCGTCGAAAGCAACAGCTTCTGCTTTAGGAGAGTTAGACAATGTACTATATAAACGTATTGTAAAACTCGACGAGCGAGTGTCGGCACTTGAGGAACTTGCTTGTTATCGTAGTGATTGCGATCGCAGATATAATCTTATTACAGTTCCATTGAAACATACAACAAAAATAAAAAAATGAAGACATCTCTTAAAACAACAGTAATAACCATAAGCATTATAGTTGTGATACTTATTGCGTTAATCATAACACTTTATTATGTAGGTCGTAAACAAGGTAAAAAAGCAGCCACCGAGGGTAATAAAGGAAAATTACCACAAGAAACAGATTGGGGTAATACACTTACAGATGTAGAAGGTGCCGAAATAAAACGTATTGCAGAAGCATTATATGCAGACATGAAAGGAGTAAATATGTTTACTCGTAACTCTTCGATATACTATGAATATAATCGCTCGAGTGATCGTGTATTTGTAGGAGTGGCAAATTATTTTGCTGACCAATACGGAGAATCCCTTGCAAAATGGATGGACGATGAAAGTTATTCATGGCTATCTTTTGAATTGCAAGGTGTAGTAGATTCTATTTTAGCGCGATTAGCAACACATGGTATAAAAGCATAAAATTTTAATTACAATGACACCATTTTCATCAGAACTTCTTGCAGCTACAGTATCGGCAGATCTTACCATTGATTCTGGCGACAAAATATATCTTTGTTATCTTGATCGTAGCGCAACAATAACACCAACTGTTCCAGTAGAAGAACAGTCGGTATGGCGTATTATTCTTATTGAAAAAGTATCAATTGATGGTGCAACTCAATATCAGCGCAAATATCCAAATGGTTTGCAAGGTTTTTTGTTTGCCCCATCACAAGCATCAGGTTACACTTATAAATATTAATAGTATATGGCAGTAAAATTTGACTCTATATTAGGACGCTTACGAGAGAATGATAGTGTTAATGCTTACGATATTGAATATTCTGGAGAGATAGCATCGGAGCATAGAGTGAATAATGTAGGTATTGCACTTGATAAATTGATAAATAAAGTTTATTATAGTGCGGTTAGTATATCGTCGTTTACAGGCGGTGGCACTTATGAGGTAGGCTCTGCAATTTCGAGTGTAAGTTTCTCGTGGGCATTAAATAAAAGTCCTCTATCAATTGCAATTAAACAAGGTGCGAATGCTGTTGTAGATGATTTGGCTGTAGATAGTCGTAGTTATACATATACTCCAGCAACTGCAATTAAAAGCAATACAACATTTACACTGACATGTGGTGATGTGACTGATGCTGGAGTTGCAACAGCAAGAACTGCATCAACGTCATTGTTGTTTTTATATAAAGTGTTTTTTAATACAATTATAGGTAGTACACCATCAACACAAAGTGAACTTCAATCTATGGGCGTTGATGGTAACACTGCAAAAATACATTGGAGTAATTCAAAAACAATAACCCATGCTTTTAAGGGTAAGAAATTTTGCATTGCATTGCCATCTTCAATTAAGATAAGCAAAGCGGTAACAAGCAACAACGAAACAATCACTTCTAAATTTGTGGCAGGTAGTGAGATAGATTATACAATTGGATCTACAACAACAAAATACAAGGTGCATACTTTCGAGGTGGCAGCAGAAATGGATGTAACATTAACGATAACATTAGCATAATATGGCATTTGATATATCACAACAAGTAAAAATAGTAAATCCAACGGCGAACGTGGATTACTATTATGGTACATACGCAAGCATAGCTGAGGCGTGTGCTTCAGTGCCATTTGAGATTCGTGTAAAAGGCAAAACTGTTGGTATATTAACCGACAATGGAGTAGTGGAATATTGGTGGAAAAATGGGATTGAAGATGATGATTTAGTATTAAAAAACGTATTAGAGAGTAAAATTATACATGTAATAACTGCAAAAGATATATTGCTTCTTGAAGATGATTATGACTATTACAATAGGATAAAAAATCTTTCTGTTGGTGATTTGTTTTTTTGGAATGATCGTGATTATACGTATTATTATGATAGTAGTGGAACAAGAACGTTTGAGCTTGAAAAACATTGCATTTATCGAATAATTCCATTTGACTCATTTCCAAAAATTGAACGTGTTGATTTGAAGTCAGAATCTACAGGAAGTGCTGAGTTTGTCGTTCTTACTACCTATGCCGAGCTGAAACAACTCAGAGATAATAGTGCATTGTCGCCTGGCACATGGTATCGTATAACAGACTACGAAACCACCGTTTATAACAACGCAAACGCACGCGCCGCAGGACATCCATTTGATATTCTTGTATTAGCTACAGATGTTAATCAGTTGTCTGAAGATGCCAAAGCGGTGCGTTCTGCACGCGATACAGATGGTTATTTTGCGCACGCAAATTTGGCAGCGTGGAAACTCAAATATTCATTGGATAATGACAGTGCAAAATTCGCATGGGCGAGTGATGGTGGCGAGAAGTGGACTGTTACATTGCCCGAATTGGGAGCAATAGATTTGACTCCAGTATCAATTAATGATAGTACATACGAAGGTTTCCCATACAAATTTACAAGTAATGTGCAAGGTATGGCAGTAGAGGTTTATTTTGCGCATTTGGAATTACAAGAAGGTGAAGAGTTTATTCCTAATATAATATACATTGCTGCAATGGGGCAAGCAATGATTAATCAATTCCATGTAATGGAGATTGTACATGAGGAACAAACACCTGGCAAAGGTGTTATTTGGGAAATGGAAGATGAGTATAATAACCTATGTTGTTATGACTTCAAGAATGTGCAATTCAAACGTTCTTTGATTATTGCCACTAAAGAAAATCCAAGTGAAGATGAATGTGCTTTTTATGGCAAATATGTAGGTCAAGCGATGGAGGAATTGCCAGCACTTCCAGATGGATATGCTATTGATCCGAACGATAGTAAATTTCTCTATACATTCTCGGTTATAGCAGCCGATGGAACTGTAGAGGACAATTCTATGGGTGTCGATTTAACTTCTGCAGGCATGGGTATATATCATTTGTGTACACTCAATCGAATGCGAGAAAATATCAATGCTTCATCTTTTGCACTTGACTTAAACAACAATGTATTTGTCGCGACTTGTGCTTCTCCTGATGAGATGATGAATTTAATTCAAATGGGTAATACATTTGGCACGCTGTGTATGGGAAACACTTTTGTCAATGCCGCAATGGAGAATACATTCGGGAACTACTGTACTTACAATTCATGCGGGAACTACTGTACTTACAATTCATTCGGGAACGATTGTGATAATAACTCGTTCGGGAACGGTTGTGATAGTAACTCGTTCGGGAACTACTGTACTTACAATTCATTCGGGAACGGTTGTAGCAACAATGATATACTTAACAATGTTCAATATATCACAGTATTTGAAGGCGTTCAGTATGTGTCTATTGGTAGTGCCAGTGGCACAGTACAATATGCACAAGTCCTAAATGGAACAAGGGGTTCTGACTCTTCGAATAAGCTTCAAATTAACTTCGCAACGGGCAAATCTTACACGCAAATTGCGGGCAAAAATAGTAGCGGACAACTTAAAATTTGGGTGCCTGCTGACATGGTTCCTGCAGCATAACATTTGCGTATGTATGCACAAATATCGCACCAATACACCAATAAAAACAGAAAATAACAAGTAATAAATTGACATAAATAACTCTTAATTAGAATGCTATAGGATTTTTTCAGTATTTTTGTGGTTAATGTTCCCGAATTATTCTTAATAATAATATCGCAGAAGTTAATAATTAACCAACTAAAATACAAAATCCTATGCTTAGAAAAATTCGTTACAAATTGGTGTACAATCGTAGCTACCGATTGAACAAGCGAGGTGAAGGCCTCATTGAAATTGAGTGCACACAACAAAAACGACGTATCTATTTCAGCACACATGTTTATGTTAAACCAGAGAATTTTGCTCATGGGGCAATCGTTGGGACCCCGAATGCCGACAGTTTGAACTATGTACTATACAAGATGGTTCAAGAGGTAGAA
>JAZQRP010000065.1:0-3214 GCA_045629685.1 Candidatus Aphodosoma sp.
TCAGCTTCTTTTTTTACGATAGCTTCAACAGCTTTAGTTTTGTTAGCTTTCCAAGCTTCGAAACGTTTTTCAGCTTCAGCTTCGTTGAATGCGCCTTTTTGTACACCACCGAGGAGGTGTTTTTTCAAAAGCACACCTTCGCCTGAAAGGATGTTGCGAACTGTGTCAGTTGGTTGAGCACCGCACATTACCCAATAAAGAGCGCGTTCGAAGTTAAGATCGATAGCTGCTGGGTTAGTGTTTGGGTTGTAAGAACCGATACGTTCTACGAAACGTCCGTCACGTGGAGCACGTGAATCAGCGATAACAATGTGGTAGTAGGCATACCCTTTACGACCATTGCGTTGCAATCTAATTTTAGTTGCCATTCTTTTTCTTTGATTTTTAATTTGTTAATACCTAAAATGCTTTTTCTCGAAAAGCGGTGCAAAGTTACAACTTTTTTTTTGATTATGCAAGTGTTGAGGACTATTTTTTTATTAGACTGCAGATGGTTTGTTTTATGTATTTTCGTTTTGATTTAGAGAATATTTGTATGATGATTCGTAGAAATACTCGTAAGGATAGTGCTATTTGTGCGATTGTTCCAATTTCTTTGGCCATTTGTTTGTCGTAGAAGAGTATGCTTTGATAGCGTTCGTGAGTCATATTTTTGCTATAGTCGAGTACGGATAATTGGTGTTGGATTGTAGTGGGTATGGTAATAAACGAATAACCTTTTTTGTAAAGTCGATAGAAGTAGCATATATCTAGATCGTCGAGAGGATATTCGTTAGGGAAATTTCCGATATTTGTTATTGCAGATGTATTTATTAGAGTTGCAGAATTTATGGCAAATTGGCATTTAGATGTTGTTCCAGGATGTACAGCTTTGAGAAACCATTTAGGTCCTATGGTAGGGTTAAATTGTATAGGTGATATTTGTTTTTTGTTTGACGTTACGCAAGGAGCTATGCTGGCTATGTTGTTCGAGCAGAGTGATAGGGATATGGCTTTGTGTAGTTCTTGAAAATAATGTAAGGATAGTGTAGTGTCTTGGTCTAAAAGCAAAAGCCAATTGATTTGTTTTTTGATTGCTTGTTGTAGAGCATAATTATATGCACCTGCCAGCATATTGTTGGTAGGTGAGTTGTAGATTTGATAATTTGGGTGAGGTGGGATTGGATATAGAGAAGAGTTGTTGTAAATGAGAATATCTAAATCAAAAAGAGAGTCTATTTCTTTCTTTAAGTCTGAAAGAGAATTGAGAGTTTGGCTTTGAGATATACTACATTTGTAGAGAACAACAACGGCTTGTATGTGGTGTTTTATTTGCATAGAATCCAAGCTTTGGGTGCTAAAGTAGAGTTGGTTCTGATGCTATCCATATATTGGAGTGCTTCTTTGTATTTGTTGAAACCAGCAGCTGAAATTCGGAATTTGCCATTGGACTCGATTACTTGGAGTTGAGAATTGTCGAAATGTGTGTGTTTAGCTATATATTCTTCAGCTTCGGCTTGGCTTGTTAGGCTAGCGATAATTAGGTGGTATTTATAGTTGAGAGTTGAGAGTTGAGAGTTGAGAGTTTTTTGAGATTTGGTTGTGTTTATAGTATCTATAGTGTTTATTGTATCTATAGCATCTATAGTTCCTATAGTTTCTATAGCACCTATTGTATCTATAGAATTAGTACTTTGTACTTTGTACTTTGTACTCTGTACTTTATAAAACGAAGCTTCGTGAGTTGCATCTGTTACCGTGGTTGGAATTAAGAATGAAAAAACGAAGACAACGATTAACATAGCGGCATAGCGGATAACGTTTGACGATGTGCGCGGTATGTTAAGTGTGATGGTGGTTTCGTTGTTTGCTTTAGTAGCAAGTTGTTTAAGGTTTACTACTGGCAACCCGATATTTTCTGGAAGGAATTTACAATCTTCGTTTTTGAAGATTATTGTGTTGTTGGTTGATAGAGATAGTGCTCCGATTCGACCAAGTATGAATGTGTTGCCTAAATTTAATGATGTAGTTACTTGTTCTACGTCAGCTTTTATTGCTTCGAGAGCTGTTGTATAGTTTATATGTCGGTCTTGCATATAGGCTTCTGCAAGAAGTCCGTCTTGATAGGTGAGAAGGTGATTGAATCTTACTTTTTGAGCTGGAGCATAGAGACGATTGTTGCGTATAGATGCTTTGTCGCGATAGGTAACAAATCCACCGAGACCAGGCACTATTACGCATTCGTGTTGAATGATTAATTCTTCTATGTGTTGAGCAAGATTTTTCACGATGCAAAGATACGAAAAAAAGTTGAAAGTTGAAAGTTGAAAGTTGAAAATTGATTACACTTTGTGTTTGAATTTTGGAATTTTAAATTTCAAATTTCAAATTTTCAATTAGTTGGTTGGAATATGTGGTTGGGTGTGTTTTTATTTCTTCGAGTTTATTATTAATAATGTGATTGAGGTCGGATGTGCGGAAAGTGATGTTGGTAATGAGGCTTTCGATGGCGCGGAAAGCTGAGATTTCGTTGAGATCTTGAGGATTTATGTGTTCGATTGCTAGTTTGAGATGCTCGGTATTGAGGTTGGCAGTTTGTCTGGCGAGTGTGTGGTAGGCAGTGAGGCGAAGGAGGTGGTTTTCGCTTTGTTCGAGTTGAAGGATTTGTTCGGTTAGGGTAGTTTTGCGAAGAAGAGCAAAGGCGAAGATTTCGGCAAGTTCGATAGTAGAGATGCCATCAATCCACTCGGCGAGACGTTCGGCAGTGAGTTCGTGAGGTGGGCAAAGTAGGGTGGCAAGGAGTTTGGTTTCGCGAATAGGGAGTAGCCAAAGGCGATAGGCGAGGGGGTAGTTGGGGGTGTAGTTTTGTGCGATTTCGACGATGCGAGACCACGCAACACCGAAATTTTGTTTGTATTCGAGGCCAGAATTGTCGATGTTTTCAGCACAAATGCCGTTCATAGATAGATAAATTGCGCGACGGATTGATTTTATTCGGTTTTCAATCTCTTCATTTACAGCGAAATATTTGATTTGTTTCATTTCTTTTGAAAAAATATTATAAAATTGTTGTGAGATTCGATAAAAAGTTGTAACTTTGCACTCGCAAAACAGACCTGGTGGATGTAGCTCAGTTGGTTAGAGTATCAGATTGTGGTCCTGAGGGTCGTGGGTTCGATCCCCATCATCCACCCAGCTTTTTTGGAGAGACGCTTTTCGGAGCGTCTCTTTTTTT
>JAZQRP010000066.1:0-2364 GCA_045629685.1 Candidatus Aphodosoma sp.
GAATTTGACGGAGAGATAGTATGGCTATTATTAAAAACGAAATACCGATTTTGGAGTTTGATACAGAGCAGACAGCAGTTCTTAATCCCACTCATGAAAATCTTGGTTTGAACTTACCCAAGAAATGTGTGTTCGCATTTCTTGGTGCTTACATAGATGAATATGCCAGTAAAAGTGATACCAAACAGGTATCCACTTTTGAGAGTGCAACGAAGCATTATCCCATTTACATCACCAAATACAAGGGTGAGGACATTGTGCTTTGTCAAGCACCCGTTGGTGCGGCAGCAGCCACACAGATACTTGATTGGCTGATTGGTTATGGTGTAAGAGAGGTAATCTCGGCAGGTAGTTGCGGTGCTCTGGAAAAGTTCCCCGAAAGTACATTCCTCGTACCAAACAAGGCTCTGCGTGATGAGGGAACATCTTATCACTATGCGCCCCCTTCTCGATTTGTGGAAATCAGCGAGAAGGCAAGAAAAGCAATTGAAGAAACCATTCTTGAGCATAGTATGAAATATCAGGAGGTTATAACCTGGTCAACGGATGGATTTTTCCGTGAAACCAAAGAAAAGGTGGCTTATCGCAAAAGTGAAGGCTGTGCAGTTGTAGAAATGGAATGTTCTGCTCTGGCGGCCTGTGCTGATTTCAGAGGGGCAACCTGGGGTATGATACTTTATACCGCAGACAGTCTTGCAGATGTTGACAAATACGACGAAAGAAACTGGGGCGGTAATGCATACGAATATGCACTTACGCTCTGCCTTGATGCGGTTATCAAATTATAAGAACAGTTAGAATCAATCTTTTTTTGTGATATAATTTTATTGAGGTGAATGAAATGAGGACTGAAAAAGAAATATACGATTTAGTTTTGAATTTTGCTTTTCAAGATGAGAGAATTAGAATTGTAACTCTTGAGGGGTCTCGCACTAATGTTAATATACCAAAAGACAATCTTCAAGATTATGATATTACTTTTTTTGTTATAGATATGGGAGAATTTTTGAAAAGCGATGACTGGCTTAGTGTTTTTGGTAACAGAATTATGATGCAAAAACCTGAAGATATGGAATTATTTCCTCCAGAAGAAAAAGGATTTTCTTATATAATGCTTTTTGATGATGGTGTAAAGATTGATTTAACTTTGTTACCTGTTTCAATGCTTGAGGAGTATCTTACTCGCGATAAACTTGTAAAAATCATGTTAGATAAAGATAATATGATTAAAACAGAAATAGTTCCCACAGATGAAGATTATTACATTAAGTGTCCAACAGAAAGAAAGTTTGATGACTGTTGTAACGAATTTTGGAATGTTGCAACATATGTATCCAAGGGCTTACTTCGTGGTGAAATACTATTTGCAATAGACCATATGAATGAAGTATTACGTCATGAACTTCTTAGGATGATTAGTTGGTATGTCGGTACTGAAAAAGGATTTAATTTCAGTTTGGGTAAAAACTATAAATTTTTAGATAAGCATATTTCAAAAGAATTGTGGGATAACTTACTAAATACATATTCAATGAGTTCGTATGAAGAAATGTGGAAATCGTTTGATTTGTGTCTATGTTTGTTCAAAAAAATATCTAAAAAAGTGGCAGATTCACTTGGTTATAATTATCCTGATTATGATGAAAACGTTACAAAATATTTGGAAACACAAAAGAGAATTTGAAAAAGTTGTTGTTCCATTAATTCCAATGGGAAAATTAATTCAGCCAGAAGACATAGCAGAAACTGTTTTATTCCTTGCAAGCGAACAGGCAAGAATGATTACGGGACAAGTAATAAAAGTGTCTGGTGGTAAAGCTTTGTAAATTCCAATTTAGCGAAGTGAGTTAATTAAATAAAACTCGGTAACAGACCGAGGTACAAGCGATTAAATAAAGGCATCTTGTGGGAATATAACCGTTTCCCTAAATCCGAACCCCTTGCTAATTCCCATCTAATGAAACGGTCGAAAACGGGGTAAAATTAGCAGTAATTCCGTAACACAGCTTAACACTCAAAGTACGAAAAAGCCTTGAAAATACGGGATTATCGGGTACAGGAAGTGACTCTACAACCGAGTTTCGAGGTCACTCCTAAGCGCGAGGTAGTGAGTCCGACTCTCGCCGGGGGTGCCAAACACCGTGATTTCACCGTAAATCACGGTGTTTTCATAACTATTGGTCCTGTTATTAAATTGTCAGAGTGTTTCCATTTGGCAGCCCCAGCTCTTATGGGCTGCCAAATGGATTCGAACACTTTTTAAGATTTTTGCTAACAAAATCGCATTTTTGCTAACAGACGGTTTTTAACGGTTTGGGATTATCCGGACACATTTGCATTTGCAAGCCCATTCAGAAGGGTCAG
>JAZQRP010000067.1:0-16105 GCA_045629685.1 Candidatus Aphodosoma sp.
CATTGAATAATTCACATATGAGTTTCAACTTATACTTGAATTTTGCAATAATGTTTTCTGTGTATGCAATACAAAAATTCGAACAAAAAAGGCTAAAAATAATTACTGCAATTGGGCTACTTGCTATTTACATAATATTATTAACCAGTGAAGGACGTATAGGTTTTTTCACTGGGAATGTTTTAATCCTTACTTTTATCGGCTATTTAATAACCAAAAATAATAAAAAATTAATTGCTCCTTTATTGGCAATATCTGCTATTGTCCTACTTTTCATGATAAACAATCATAGCCGAGCAAAAGAACTCACAATAGGAGAGGACCCTCGAATTGGAGTATGGGAACATTCAATAAAAACAATAAAAGGAAAACCGATACTGGGATATGGAGTCAGCGATGGCAGAAAAACTTTCATAGAAAATATAACTCCAGATGAAAAAATAGCTACTCAATATTTAGAAATGTTCCCCCATTTAAAAAACACTTATACCCCACACTCGCACAGCGTATTCATAGAATCAACGATTGAATTTGGCATTTTTGGATTAATTTTAATTAGCCTAATTTTCTTATTACCTATAATATTTACTCAAGGAGAAAAACGAATTTTCACTTGCACACTAATATTCATTTTTGCTATACAATCTTTATTTGAAATATTAGGTCCAAACTTACCTAATATATATATATGTTGGTTTCTTTATCTCTTCCTATCAGAAAATAGATTTTTCAAGCCAAGCACACAGGTAAAATAAAACAAAGACGATTGAAAATTAAACTTTCAATCGTCTTTTTCGTATACTTCTAAACTTACATAAATAAACAATAGAGATAAGCCAATAATAAATAAAATAAATATAGACTGGCAATTTTATAAATCGAGAATAATACTTAAATATACTGATTATATCAGTATAAGAAAAACCTACCTTTATTAAATTCAAGCACAAACGTCTTAGCTGTTTACGTTCGATATTAAACACATTAGGTACTTCATCCAAACTTTGTCCGGTTAATATTGGAAAATGTTTTTCAAATAATCTAAATACTTTAATCAAATTTTCATAATAATATTGATTGATATTACCTAAAGAATAATGGGTCAATACTATTTTTTCATACATTACATAATTCTGATAACCTGCTATACAACTTTGCAATGATATATCAAAATCATATCCATGAAAACCGCCAAGATTCTCATTAAAAGATATTTCATTAAAAATATCTTTTCGCATAGCAAGAAACACACCATCTAATAAAACGACTGGCAAAAAATTATCAGCAACATTAGCTGGCAAAAAACGTTTTTCAAAACTCAGATTTCCGCTATCATCAGCTTTTCCTTGGATAAGATTCATGCGTTTCGCAAATCTGTATGCCGACCAAGGAGCCGGAATTCGTGTTACAATATCGGCACCAGCAATACCTACTACTCCAACTTTTTTATCAGATAATTTATTTTCTAAGGCCTTACCCCAACCAAAAATAGAATTAACCAAAGAGACATCTTCATGAATAAAACACAAGTAAGGATTGATAGCCTGCTTTGCTCCCAAATTATAAGCTTCAAAAATAGAATGATTATTAAGAGAATTATCTATCACTATAACCTCAAAATCAACACCAATAGTAGATGATATTGACTCTTTCAATTCTACAGAAATATCCGATTTACGAGAACAAATAATTATCGAAATCATAATTATTACTTAACATGCAAATTTAAACCTCTTTCACATTGAATCTTTCCCTCTTTTTGTTTTCTTTTCATCATCGCTTTATTTTCAGAAAATTCTACCCAATTTTCCTTATGATACAAATGATACAACACCGCTCTATTACGAACACTATAAAATTCAAAACCTTTAGCTTTTAGTCTCCAATTTATATCAGAATCTTCACCAACACAAGGTTTTACATAATCTTCATCAAATCCATTGATTGACATAATTGCCTCTTTTGAGAATGACATATTGCAACCTATCAAACGCTTCGCTTTATGAATTTCCTTATTTAAGAAAAACGGAACAAATATACCATCTTCTACTTGTTTTGCTCCTGAAACAAAAATATACCTTATCATGGCACAACCTATTTTGGACAAAGCAATTGTACCATTCATAATTTTTTCAGTTATTGCTTTAAGCAATTTCACGCGACGCCCCAATAAAATTCTATCGGATTTAGCATAGCGAAGGTGCATTTCAACAAAACGACAATGAACAACACAATCGCCATCAATAAAAATCAACCACTCATTCTTTGCAGCTAAAATTGCACGATTCAATGCGCAATTTTTTCGCCAACCGACATCGGGTTGTGTTAAGTGCTGATATTCACAAAACCAATCATATTGCTGAACAAAATCACTCATACCTATATCTTCGCCATCTTCCGAAATAATAACTTCAAAATCAGATATAGTTTGACGTCTCAAAGATTCTAAAACAAAATATAATGCTTTAGTATTCTTATATACAGATATTATTATTGTTGCTTTCATACTATTTTTGATGTTTATGCCAACGATATTTTTGAACTAATTCTACACATTTCGCTTCATCAAATCCTCGCTCTTTGGCATATTCTTGTGCCATAATTGCCAATGCCGATGGTTCTACATTCAAACGTTCAAAACCACGACAACCTTTATCCATATCGATTCGACCAAACGACATACGATTGAGATCAACCAATTCAAATTGAGGTTCCCCTCCAACTACATCAAGCAAAATATTGCCACCCGAATAATCAAGTGGGAAAATACCTGCTTCATGCATTTTTGCAGTCATACGCCCTACACAGCGCAAATACAATTCCCTATTTTCTAACTCCAAATTATCAATAACATCATAGAAGGTATAACGACAAATGCTCTTTCGAGATATATAATAACTATGAGAAAACAAAAGACCACATCGCTCGGTATAATAGGCAATTGGCGCAGGAGATTTTATACCTAAACTATTTAATTTTTCGGCATATTCATACGAGCGCTGAGCCTTTGATTTACGAAAAACGCCATAAACCAAACGATTAACCAAATTAGGAACTGCAAAAGATTTAACAATCATATCTACACCGCTAAAAGTCATGTCGCGCAATTCATTGCGACGACTATGAATCACCTCGCCCTCTTTATTAGTCCATCGCACAGGCAAAGACTTCACCCAATATTCCAAAGTCTTATATTCATCAGACACCTTCACTTTTCGGGGATGAACCATTCGATTGATACAATTTATAAGTTTAGACCAACTACGTCTATGACGCAAAGGTCCACCCAATTCGCGCTCGAAGAACTCAGGATGCAACTTATTCAGTGTGTCTATAACATCAAATTTAAGATGTCGATTTGTAGCACGTTTCGATGTTGCACGAACACGATAATAAAACTCAATCTCTGGCAATCGAACAACTCGGCCCCCATCTTTGAGCACGGATATCCAAAATGCCCAATCTTCGCGTGTCTTTATTTCATTGCAATAGCCACCTACTCGCTCCCAATCTGACTTACGAAACAGAGCACAAGTGTCCATTATATTCTTCCGAGCCAATAAGTTTAACGAAAACGGTGGCAACTTCCATTCGCCCTCTTTATCTCCGAAATATTCAGCTCGAGGAGCAACCACTTTCACCTCTGCATCTGAAAGCATAACTGCCATAGCCCGAGAAATAAAGGTCGATGTAATTTTATTATCTGAGTCAACAGGCAAAATAAACTCACCTTTAGCCAATGATATTGCATAGTTGCGAGCTGCACATGCTCCGGCGTTCTGCTGCGAATAAACCCGCACTCGACTATCTCGCAACGCATATTCGTTCAGTATCTGCAATGAGGCATCTTTCGAACCATCATCCACACAAACCACCTCTATATCAGCATAGTCCGATGCTAATATAGAATCTAACGCTTCAGCAATATATTTTTCTGAATTATATACAGGTACAATTACAGATACACGCATATATCAAATCTTATCAAAACCTTTTGTATATTTAATCCAATAATATTTCAACGGATTGGTATATTTCAACAATTTCCATGGACGACTGCTATGAGGTCGGTGCAACACCTTGTCCGACATCAAAATGATATTCTTAAACCCCAATTCGACACTTTTATGAGAAATAAAAACATCGTACCAATTCTTTGACGAATCAAGATAATGAAAATCATACGACTTCAAAAACTCATTAGTCAACAACGTACAACAAAAACTAATACGCTTTTTGGTCACTTTATCTTCATTACCCCATTTCCGCGCAAAAAGATATGGAAAATTTATATCTCCTTTTTCATCGACAGTCACCGAAGCCACCAAACCAACCCCATCAGCTACTCTCTTATTCAACTGCACAAAAGTATCCTTATTTACAACCACATCCGATTCGACAACAACCAAATGTTCATCATTTCCGATTGCTCTCTCTTGAGCTTTCTGCAAGATATAGCGATAATTAGGAGATGGCGAGTCTATAACATCCGACAAATGAACAACCTCAAAACTCAACTCACAAGCCAAAGCATCTAATCTTTGAGCCGTTTCACTATCCGAAAAATCGTCATAAACAACATATTTCATCTGTCGTCTATCCACACTATTCATCACTGCACGAATAGTTTTTTCGGTCAAATCAATTGAATTTTTAACTGGTGTTATAACTAAAAGTTTATTCATTTCCTAGATTTCCATATTATTCCTCGACGAGAAATAGTTAACATTGCACCAAACGAATTGCCAAACTGCGTACCAAAATCACCACCTACTGCAATTCCAAAATTGAGATTCCAAGCCTGTGGCACCAACTTTTGCACCGAACAATAAATCGAGTTATTATAACTTCGCATAGGCAAATTGTACGTACCAAAATTATTTGAATGGCTATATCGCACCAAATAATTAAAGCCCAAAATATCACCTTTCACCGCAATATGATGCGTAAAAGTACGGTTATTTTCTGTAGTAATCGAATTACCATAAATAGGCGAAGTAATAAATGGATTACCAATAGTACGACCAAAATAGCTCCACCCCTGCTTATAAATTGTATTATTAAAATAATTATCGTTACCACCAAAAATAATTCCATCCATATCATGACACGGACCAGATTGGTCAGTAGTAGCAAAAAATTCGTATGTCAATGCCTTAATAAACGGCCAATGCGACTGTTTTATAGCCACGCCCCACAAACCATCCACTGCATTTTTGGCATTCCACATATAGCGAATCGGACCATCTTCAAACAACGACTGCCAATAGCCATTCACATACCAACCACCATATTTCACCTCTACCCCCAACATCTGCGACCCTATATGATTGCCCATAGCATTTATCTGATCATTACCCATCACACCGCCCGACGAAGCCTTAAATGCCGTCCACCAATCACGCAACGACGAACCCAATTCACCATACACATCCGAAACACCGCCCCATTGTGCCGCATGATGAAACTCATAATTTATGTTGACTGGCAATTTACCACCCAACCTAACTCCCAAATACTTATGATGCAATAACGATTGTCGTACTCCAATATTATCCACAAACCACCCATGTGTAACACCACCCTTTATCTCCATATACCCATACGTAAACGGAAAAGCAGTATATTTATCAATACCAACCGACACACGAGGTATCGAAGGAGCATTTCGAGAAAACAAAAAACCACCCGACGACAACTCGTAATCCTGATTCCCAACATCAAAAGGCTTAACTCCCACAGTAACATCAAAACACCACAACCGAGCATGCCCATACAACCTCACCACCTGCAACCCATAACCAACACCCTGTGCTCTATCACCTGTTATCTGTAATCTGTTATCTGTAATCTGTAATCTACAATCCACCCCATAAGAATAATCCCACCAACGAGCCGAGCGCACAGCCTCTTTATCCATGCCAACTCGCAAATAAGCACTATACGGAGCAACCGACACCACCCCATCTGTATTCGTAGATAACCAAAACGGAGCAAACCTACCCGACGATGCCACACCAGCAAACTCACCAAAATAAGACAACGTATCCCTACAATTATCCACCGAATCCATAGGCAATGGCCAAGCTTGCCATGCCCTTAAAGGTATCGCAACAATACAAAAAAACAACAAATATAACAATCGATACATTTCTCAATTCTCAATTCTTAATTCTCAATTCTCATATCCCTCCTATATATTTTTCTCACAAACGAACCATCCTCACATTGCCCTAACCCCCAATACAAATCACCATCATATTCAAAAGCAATCATATTCTCCGCAGCCTGTTCCATACGCCCAACCGTCAACCAAGCATCATTATAAACATCATAACATATCACCGTTTCATAAAAATGCCCACTAGTCTCCGTACCACCAAAATAACGACCACCCAAAATATAAATTCCACTACCAACAACAGCCGAAGAAGCAAAAAGTCTCCCTGAATAAGGCAAATCAGCACATCTTCGCCAATCATCCCCTCTCCAATCATACCGCCACCAATCTCTCCGCATCTCTATTCCAAAACCAGTTCCCAAATAAACATAATCATCAACCTTTGCACCAACTGCATCTGCCCTTACAAGCAACTCTGTAGCAATCGAATACGACTCCCATTCATCATCTCCAACATCATAACGATAAATCGACTTACTAAAACCAGAACTAAAACCTAAAGCCAAATAAATATACCCCTCATCATACCAAACAACAGGTCGAATCGCAGTCTTCACTGGTAAATCAGCCAATCTAACCAACTCTTTCGTATCAAAATCATACACCCACCAATCCGTAAAAATAGAACTACCACCATACGCACGCCCCCTAAATCCCAAACCCGCATACAACTTACCACCAACAACAATCGAAGTTGCACTCACACGAGACTCAATAGGCAAATCAATCTCCCTAAATCGACTCAAATCCGACATAGGAGCATATCGCAATTTCGATGATGGACTCTCCGCACTCTCACCCTCCTCACGACCAAAGAAAACATAAAGCGTATCAGCATAAACCTCACAATTACCCGAAGCCAATGTAAAATCAACATCCCAACTCTCAGTATGCAACAACTCCACATCACCCTCCTCATATCGCTCACAAGCAACACAAGCAACAAACAAAAATAATATAAAATACTTAAATCTCATAAACACAAAAATAACATACAAAGATACAATTTTTTCTCTAAAACACCAAACAAAAATCACACATCAAACACATAAAACCTCCACCCACATACCAAACCCTAATTCAACCATACACACAACATACTATAAATATAAGATAAATATACTATAAATATATGATAAATATACTATAAACATATTATAACTCTACCTTCACAAAAACCAACTCCCTGCACCCTATTCCTTATTCCCATTCCCTAATTTAACAATAATTATGAATTACAAATTATGAATTATGAATTAAAATTCGTATCTTTGCAAGTCAAATTTTAAACTAAAAAACAATGGATAAAACAAGTTATGCAGTTGGCCTCAGTTTCGGTCAACATCTTGCTCAAAGCAAAATCAAAGGTCTTGACTACCAATCTTTTGCAAAAGGCGTAGAAGCAATGTGCGAAGGCAAACAACCAGAAATCGATCTTAAAGAAGCACAAGAATTATTAAATAAATTTTTTGCTAAATTAGAAGAAGAATCGAAAGCACAATTCGCTCAAGTTCGCGAAGCCGGCGAAAAATTCCTCGAAGAAAACGCTAAACGTACAAACGTAGTAACACTCCCTAGCGGTCTTCAATACGAAATCATCACCGAAGCAATCGGACAAAAACCAGTAGCTACCGACAAAGTAAAAGTACACTACCATGGTACTTTAATCGACGGCACAGTATTTGATAGCTCAGTACGTCGCGGCGAACCAGCAACATTTGGTGTTACTCAAGTAATTCAAGGTTGGGTAGAAGCACTCCAACTTATGCCTGTAGGTTCAAAATGGAAACTCTATATCCCTTACGACCTTGCATACGGCGAACATGGCGCAGGACAAATGATCGCACCATTCTCTGCCCTCATCTTTGAAGTAGAACTCCTAGAAATCGTTAAATAATTAAACACTAAACAAAATGAAAAAAATCTTTGGACTATTTTTAGCCGCAGCTGTAGCTGCTCCTATGTTCATGTCATGCGGAAGCAATTCAGCTAACGTAAAAACACAAAGTGACTCGATAAACTATGCCCTCGGTGCAGCAAACGCAGGTGGTATTCGCCAATACGTTTTGATGGCAGACACTGCTGACGCAGAAAAAGTAGCACAATTCTGCGAAGGTATCGAAGTATCACTAAACAAACAAACATCATCTGAACGCATCGCAATCGAAGGTTATCGCATGGGTATTTCAATGGGCGACGAAGTAAAAACAGGTTTCCTCTTCAACGACTCTACAATCCCAGCAAATAAAGAGTTAATCGTAACTTATTTCAAAAAAATGATTAACCTCGAAAAAGATGTAATGGACCCAGAAGAAGGTATGCAATATTTCCAATCATTAATGGGTCCTACAATGCAATCTGGCGCACCAGCAAACCTAACAGCCGAACAAGTTGACTCTGTAAATATGATATTAGGTATCATAAATGGTAACGGAGCTCGCAAATACATCCTCGGCAAAGACACAACAAAAAAAGACATCAACACATTCGTTGCTGAATTCGAAAAAGGATTAAACAACACAGAAGACAACGCTTCTTACTTAAAAGGTATCGAAATTGGTTCTAACATGAGCCAACAATTCGGTCGTAGCGAATATCTCTTCAACGACTCTACTATCGAACTCAAATTAAACTTAATCAAACGCGGTCTCATCGAAAACCTCAAACAAGAAGCTAATGTAATCATGACTGCCAACGAAGCAACAGAATGGCTCAACAAAACAATGGAAGCTAAAGCTGCAGAAAAAAATAAAGGAGCAGCTGCAAAAGGCGAAGCATTCTTAGCTGAAAACGCAAAACGTGAAGGTGTATTCGTAACAGAAAGCGGTCTTCAATACGAAGTTGTAACAATGGGCGAAGGTGAAAAACCAACAGCTGAAAGCACAGTTAAAGTACACTACCATGGTACACTTATCGATGGTACAGTATTCGACAGCTCAGTACAACGTGGCGAACCAATCGAATTCCCACTCAATGGCGTAATCAAAGGTTGGACAGAAGGTCTTCAACTCATGCCTGTAGGCTCTAAATTCATCCTCTACATCCCTTACCAACTCGCATACGGCGAGCGTGGCGCAGGTGAACTCATCGGTCCATGCGAAGCCCTAATCTTCGAAGTTGAACTTCTCGACATCGTTAAATAAAAAAACACAACACTATAATAAAGACAGAAGGACAAAAAAACATAATTCCAAGTTTATGTTATTTTGTTATTCTGTCTTTTTAATATATTTGTCGTTTTTACAAAAAAAACAAAACCGCTCAACAATAAAGTCAAGCGGTTTTTTTAAGTTTGTTTTTCGATAGCGAATTATTCGCCAAGATGAATTGCTTCTGATGGACAAACTGAAGCACAAGTGCCACATTCTGTACATACTTCAGGGTCGATTTTATAGATATCGCCCTCAGAAATAGCTTCAACTGGGCACTCACCAATACAAGTACCACAAGCAATACAATCTTCTGAAATTACGTAAGCCATTGTTAAAAATTTTAAGTTGTTATTAGTACTAATTTCAGTGCAAATTTACGCATATTTTTTGTTATAACAAACATTTTACACAATAATTTTTACACAAATTCGTTTTAACAACGATGAAAAAGATTTACTGCCTAATAATCATAATACTTACACTTGCACCTATACAAAATATAGATGCACAAAACCTACCTACCATCGACTATAAACGTTGGCATTATGGTGCATTTATTGGTGTAAACACAATGGATTTCGGGATAAAAAACAATCCCGAAAGCAATTTACGTGCAGAAATTAAAAACTGGATACCTGGATTCTGCGTTGGTCTTATCGGCGAAATGCGACTAAACAACTACTTCAACATAAGACTCGCACCAGCATTCCACATGGGACAATACAATGTAACATTCTACGAAGGCACAACCTCTTCCGACAATCAGTTCCAATCTACAGCAATACATGGCTATAAAAACACCCCTTCAAATATCGTCAGAATCCCCCTCTATGTAAAATATAGTGCCGTCCGTTTAGCCGACAGTAAACCCTATATACTTGCAGGCGGAGGCGTAGACATAGAATGGAACATCGACAAGGACCCCGAAAACCCAATACTATTCAAAAAACTCGACTATTTCACTGAATTCGGAGTAGGCTGTACGTTCTATACCGAATATCTTCGCTTCTCTCTCGAAGCAAAATACTCAATCGGTTTCAACAACAAATTCATATCTTTCGACAAACGAGTAGGCACACATCACGAACCTCTAACATCCGACAGCGAAAACATCAATCGCGCCCTCGAAGCACAATCAATTCAAAGTCTAAGAGCACGGATATTCTCACTTGTTTTCAATATAAACATATAACAAAAAAGGAGATTCTCAAGAATCTCCTTTTATTATACTATCAATCAATCCAGTACAAGCATCTTCCAATAAATCTATAACATATTCAAAGCCCTCTTCTCCACCATAATAAGGGTCTGGGACACAATCTGCCAAACAATGCTTATCGCAATAATTAGTTGCCAACATCACCTTTTTAAAATGCTCAGCCGAAGGCGCACGATTACTCAATGCACGCCTATTCTGCGCATCCATGCAAACAATCAAATCCCACTTATCCCAATCCTCACGACGCATAGGACGTGAAATATGTGTTATATTGTACCCATGGCGAACTGCATGAGCTCGCATACGAGCATCTGCCCGTTCACCCTCATGATAAGCCTCTAAACCAGCCGAATCGATAACAAATTGCTTGGAGAGCCCACGCTCTTCAAGCAATTTATTCATTATAGTTTCAGCCATCGGACTTCGGCAAATATTCCCAAGACAGATAAACAATATCTTCATAAATTAAAACCTAAAGTTAAAAGCCAAGAATCGAAAGTTGAAAATTAAACACAACCAACAACAACCCACTAATAACTAGTAACTAATTCTTAAGCGCTTCCATAATCTTACCTTGGAGCTCTTCAAGCAATTCTGGATTATCTTGAATCAAACGTTTAGCAGCATCACGACCTTGACCAAGTTTAGTATCATTATAACTAAACCAAGCACCAGCCTTCTTAATAACACCAGCTTCGACACCAAGGTCAATAATCTCACCAGCCAACGAAATACCTTCGCCAAACATGATATCAAATTCTGCCTTACGGAAAGGAGGTGCCACCTTATTTTTGACCACTTTCACCTTAGTTTGATTACCTAGTACATTATCACCATCTTTAATTGGAGTAGATTTACGAATATCAAGACGCACAGAGGCATAAAATTTCAATGCATTACCACCAGTCGTTGTTTCAGGCGAACCAAACATAACACCAATTTTTTCACGCAATTGGTTGATAAAAATACAAGTAGTATTGGTTTTATTGATACTTGCAGTAAGTTTACGCAAAGCTTGACTCATCAAACGAGCTTGCAAGCCCACTTTATTATCACCCATATCGCCTTCAAGTTCTGCTTTTGGAGTAAGAGCAGCCACAGAGTCAATAACAATAATATCAATAGCCGATGAACGAATCAATTGATCAGCTACTTCAAGAGCTTGCTCACCACTGTCAGGTTGAGAAATAAGAAGGTTATCAATATCTACACCAAGTTTTTCAGCATAGAAACGGTCGAAAGCATGCTCAGCGTCAATGATAGCAGCAATACCACCAGCCTTTTGAGCTTCAGCTATTGCGTGAATAGCCAAAGTAGTTTTACCACTTGATTCAGGACCATATATTTCAATAATACGACCACGAGGATAGCCACCTACTCCAAGAGCCAAGTTCAAACCAATAGAACCTGATGGAATAACACTCACATCTTCAACATTCTCTTCTCCCATTTTCATAATCGTACCCTTGCCATGTTCCTTCTCGATCTTCTCCATAGCAAGCTGCAAAGCCTTCAATTTATCAGCTGAAGGTGCTTTCTTTTCAATTTGTTCTGCCATAATATATTCAAATTTAATTATTTATTCAAAATCTGTTCTGCATGTGTTGCAGTTTTTACCTCTTTTGGAGTAATAATACGCTCCAAAATACCATCTTCATTGAAAATAAATGTTGTACGTAATGTACCCATATATGTACGTCCACACATTTTCTTCTCTGCCCATACACCAAAAGCTTCCACCAAAGTGTGTTCAGTGTCAGCAATTAAATCAAAAGGCAATTCGTTTTTTTCAATAAACTTCAAATGACGTTTAGCGTCATCGACACTCACACCAATCACTTTATAACCTTGTGCGCGCAACTCTTCATAACCATCACGAAGGCTACAAGCCTGAGCAGTACAACCCGATGTCATATCTTTTGGATAGAAATACAACACCACCTTTTCTCCTTTCAAATTTTCAGCCTTAATAGGATTACCATTTTGGTCTAACCCTAAGTAATCAGGCATTTTATCACCTATATTCATAATACAATTATTTTGCAACAAAGTTAATAAAAATTATTCGATATTACAATATTTTTTATCGCCAATCTATAGGATTTTTTCCTTTTGATTTTAAATAATTATTTGTAGCGCGAAATTGCATTGATCCCCAAAATGAATCATTGCGCAAACGACCAAAACCTTTATAAACAAAATTCACATCATTCTCAATCAAATCGCCATTATCGGCAATACTCAAAGCACAACCTTTCATTTTTTCGAAATTAGAAGTCTTTCCCCACGACAAACCAGACGGATGTGTTGATACATAAATTTTATGTTTAGTACTATCAATGATTTTTGCTTTTGCGGCAGCACTCTTACCCCACAACATGAAAACTATATTCTCATACTTTTCGCTTAACAAAGTAATGACAGCATCAGTAAACTTTTGCCAACCAAACGACTCATGACTACCAGCCTTACCCTTTTCAACTGTAAGAGTTGCGTTCAACAACAACACACCTTGACGCGCCCAACGTTCAAGACTATTACCTACCAAAGGCTCAACCTGAAACTCCATAGCAATCTCTTGAAAAATATGGTTAAGCGAACCTGGCATTTGGCAAACATCAGGCACCGAGAACGCCAAACCATGAGCTTGCCCTGGTTCATGATAGGGATCTTGCCCCAAAATTACGACCTTAACATCCTCTGGAGAACATAACTCAAAAGCACGAAACAAATCTTTACGTACAGGATAAACTACAGAATCAGAATAGGCTGTATCGACCTTCTCAACCAAATCAACAAAATACTCTTTCTTAAATTCTTTATCAAGCAAAACTTGCCACTTTTCAGAAATCAACTCTTTCATAAAATTAGGTAAAAAAGACCTTAAGCCGAACACTTAAGGTCTTTTCTTATAATAAATACAAGTTAACGATTAGCTACTTTTGTAACAAACACTTGGCCATCAAAATATTTAGTTCTAACTACAAATATATTTTGATTCATTCCTTCAACTCCAACAGCATCAATACCTGAAGCAATAAAACGACCCATTACATCATAAACCTCAATCTCTGCTCCTTCAGCATAAATAATATTATTCAACACAAATAGAGTATTATCTGTAACAAAATTATTATCAATAGCTACCTCATCTGAACCTTCTGTAACTTCACCTTCATAAGGTAATAAACGAGAATAAAAGTCATTAAGGTAATAAATCACATTAATTGATGAAGCATTTTCGAGACCTACAAAAGATTCATCTACTATAATAGAATCACCATCCTGATAGATATAATGACGATCTATTGTTTCTGTTTGAACTATTTCTGTTACAACTTTGTATGTAAAATCAGAAATAGTTACAACTTGAGAAGCCAAGTTATCATTATTTAATAATTGCGAAATAGTTACTTTTTTTGGAACAACAGGTGTTATTTTTTGACCTTTTTCTATTGTCATAGAATCAAGATACAAACTATTCGCTACACCAAAATTACGAGCTCCTGCAGAAGTAATACTAGATGGTCTTAAGGCACTATAACTACCTATTATACCTTTAATAACATCACCAACTTTAAATTCATCAGACAAACGTCCTAATAACATAAGAGAAGCAGTATTGTCTTTAACAAAAATTACATGTTGGCTTCTATCTTCTTCACCCACTGCTGCGATAGAATCAATACCTATGATAGTCATATCTGAATTGATTTGATATTTAATCACAGAATTTATAGGAGTTCCTTCTTTTATAACAGCAGCAATATTATCAAATTCTTCTAAATTATCAAAGAAATCTTTCTCCGACAAAGGAATTACATAAGTACTCATAGATTTTGCTTGCCACAAAGGAATCTCTAATATACCATTAACGTAGAATTTATCTTTAATATCCGCAGGTTTTTTAGTAATATCTACATATATTTTAACAGACCCTTCTTCACCCACAAAAAGTTGTGCTTGAGCAAAATTTTTATCTTTATGAGTTTGATTTTCCTTTCCAGTAAAAGTCAATTCAGCTGCAATTGATACAGGCAAAAACTCGAAATATCCCAAAGCATTAATATCATCAGAATAGATAACATAATATTTTATCGGTTTATTTTCTAAAATAGTAGTTTCATGCGCATCAAGTGTTACCAACGAATGAGTAAAATATACTCCTGTATCTGTCAATTTTTGATATTTTGCTGTTGCTGTCTTAATATTGATAACATCACCTACTTTAATATTTTTATCTTCATTAGTTTCTTCATTCAACAAAATACGCAAACCTGCACAATCAATCAATTTATTACCAGTACTTTCAAATACTGTCAAATAAGTTTTACCTTCATACACCTCTTTTTTCAAGACTTGAACTGTCAAATCAACTTCAATGTTTTCAGTCAAACCTGTAGCTTTCAAAGATTTAACACTCATAAATGTAACATCAAAATCTTGTTGCGACATACTCAACGAACTAGTTCCATAGGAACTTACTTTAAATAATGCACGTTTTATCATCAACTCTGAAGGATAAGCATCATCATTTAAACCTGAAATAGTAAAGCTTTTTAAAGTATCAGTACCTTGAATCAAATAAGTATTAAAACCAACAGTTTTAGTAGTTGCCAAATCCAAAGAAACCACTTTACCATCATAATTAGCTGGGTTATCCAAAAGATCTTTAATTGTTACTTTTGTAGTTTTCACCTCATAGGCACTATTGATATGCTCAATAGTTATACCTCCTGCAAAATTATCATCATTATTATTAAGCATTGGTTCTAAACGATATACTCCAGTTGAACTAATTTTAAGTTCGCCTGAATAATTTTTAAGGATATCACCTGCTTTTAATGATTGTTCTTCAATAACTTGACCAATGTAATAACAATAATCATTCATACATGATGCAGTGCCATTTTTATCAGACACAACAAAATTAGTTGTATAAGAATATTCAAACACCACATCCCCAGTGATTTTAATCTGATCACCAGCAACCAAATCTGTTGCGGCATGCATTTCTGCAAGAGTTGCAAACGTACGTTCGGCTGCATTAGCGCCAATCGCCATAGCAAGCACCACTGCTATAGCAGTAATGCGTTGAATTAAAGTAGAAAATAATTTCATAAAAATATTGTTTTTTATATTAATAAATAAAATAATTGCTATCTTGTAAGACACTACAAAGATAGCAATTATTTTTATAATAAACAAAATTTATTTGTTATTTTTTTATTGTTTTTCGATAAGAGCGATTGCACCACCAAGTTCAACATTTTGACCTTGTTGTTTTTTCACTTCTACGAATACGCCATCGAATGGAGCTGTGATTTCATCGATACCGTGATTAGTTTGAAGACCGCAGAGGAATTCGCCTGCTTTGAATTTTTTGCCTTTAGAAGGAGCAATGTTAGTGCGAGCAGAGAGTTCCCACAATACACGACCTGCAACAGGAGCTTTAAGTGGTTCTGCATTAGGGTGAAGAAGTTTTTGAGCATCAACTTTAGCACCTGCTGAACCTTGCATTTTAGCAGCGATTTTTTCTTCCAACTCTTTGTT
>JAZQRP010000068.1:0-5428 GCA_045629685.1 Candidatus Aphodosoma sp.
TTGAGGAGCGCTTTAGTTTCTTGATAGAGATATGTTTTGTTAGCCGAACCGCCACCTTTAGTCACGCAGAGGAAGTGGTATTCCATACCTTCGTGAGCGTGGATATCGATTTGAGCTGGGAGGTTACATTTAGTATTCACCTCGTCGTACATGTTGAGAGGTGCGTTTTGTGAGTAACGAAGGTTTTCTTGAGTGTAAGTATTGTAAACGCCAAGAGAAAGAGCCTCTTCGTCGCAGCAGCCAGTCCATACTTGTTGACCTTTTTCGCCGTGGATGATAGCAGTACCAGTGTCTTGACACAAAGGCAATTGACCTTTAGCTGCTACTTCGGCATTACGAAGAAAAGTAAGCGCAACATATTTGTCGTGTTCGCTTGCTTCAGGGTCGTTAAGGATTTTAGCCACTTGCTTGTTGTGGTCTTCACGAAGAAGGAAAGATACATCGCGGAAGGCAGCTTGTGCCATAGCAGTAAGACCTTCTTTTTCAACTTTGAGGATTGGTTTACCCTCGAATTCGCTTACAGACACATAGTCTTTAGTAAGCAAATAGTACTCAGTTTTGTCCTCTCCAAGTTCGATGAGAGGTTGATAACGAAATTCAGCCATATATTAGATTTTTAGTAGCGAGTAGCGAGTAACTAGAATTAGAACTTGCCTTTCGCCTCGTTAGTATTTTGAGCGATTAATAATTAAACTATAGATTTCTCTTGTTAAGATTTTATACATTATAGCATGCAAAGGTACAACTTATTTTGTGAATTTGCAAATAAATAAAAGAATTTTAGTGGAATAAATTTAGGTTTCATATAGATAATATGATATAGATTTGTTTTTTGTCGTTATTTAAAGTATAATTATGGTGAAGGTAGGATTATAGTATGTTTATAGTATATTTATCATATATTTATAGTATATTTATAGTATGTTTAGATAAGGGTGAGATAAAGGATTGGATAGAAAAAAAATAGAAAACATTTGGTGATACCATAAATAATGTGTAATTTTGCATGTTACATTAGAATCAATATGCCTTTATGAAAAGATTTTTTAGTGTATTTGCTACTATAGTTTGTATATGTGTTGGCATAGAAGCTGAGACAGCAATTAAGTTGGTGTGGCCTGATGATTTTAAGGAGGCGGAGAAGTATGAAGGAAAGCTGGTGGAGTTGAATCAGACACTGTATATTACAAATACGGAGAATTGGAATAAATATGGCGAAATTACATTGTCGAGCAAGAGATTGATGTCGCCTACGGATGTGGCGTTGCCGGGATCGGCAGAATATAGAAGTATAGTGTCGACAAATGAAATGGACCAGTTGATATTGAGCGATGGGTCGAGCAAGCAATACCCTACTCCACGTCCGTGGACTGGAGATAAAGACTATATTCGCACGGGAGCGTATACAAATAAGGTGGTGGGTAGATTTACGATTGAGGAGTATGGATATACGATTACGCCTACGGAAACGCCAGTGTTTGAGGGGAATGAGCGTCCGATGGAAGTTGTGGGGTTGGGAGATTATGATGTGAAAGTGTGTGGATTTAATTTGCAGATTTATATAGCAACGGAATGGGATGGGGATTATGGTCCGGCATCGAAAGAGGAATCGGACAAGCAACATGCGAAGATAGTGAAGGCATTGGCGGCGATAGATGCAGATGTATTTGGACTAGTGGAGGTACAACAAGGGCAAGTGGCATTGGAGAAATTGGCTAATGCACTGAATGCACTTGACCCATCGGCACAATATGCGTATATAAACGATGGAACGCAGGTGTATGGGACATATACAAAGGCTGGATATTTGTATAAAGCGAGCAAAGTGAAGCCATTGCGTCAGTTGCAATCGAATGATACAGGCGTGAAGCATAGAAAAAAGGCACAAGGATTTGAAGTATTGGCAACAGGAGAGAAGTTTGTGTATATGATAAACCATTTTAAAGCGAAGAGTGGCAAAGGTTCAGGTGATAATGCAGATAATGGAGATGGACAGGGTGCGTATAACGGAGACCGAGAGAGAGAGGCTATGGCGGTGATGACATTTGCTAAGTCGTGCGCTACGTATTTTGGAGATGAGGATGTGCTAGTGATGGGCGATTTGAATGCCTATTCGATGGAGGACCCAATACGCATATTTACTGATGGTGGATATACTAATTTAATAAAAAAATTTGAAGGCGCAGAAGGTTACTCATATTCATATCGTGGCACAGTGGGATGCCTTGACCATGCTTTAGCAAATGAGAATATAGAGATGCAAGTAACAGGATGCGAGGTGTTTCATATCAACGCAGATGAGGCAGCGGTGTTTGGATATGATGGGTATAGTTATCAAAATAATATGTATCGCTCGTCGGACCATGACCCAGTGGTAGTGGGATTACGCCTCGGAACTAAAACACCTACTGACAATACAGAAATAGATGATAGCAGGATTATTTATGGAGGAGAAGGGATGATTGGCATTGCTGCAGCCAAAAACAACGAGATGAAAATCTATTCGTTGACAGGGCAATTGGTATATATCGACATAGTGGATTCGAATGATTTTGTGATTTCAACATCCGAACTTGGACTGAAAGATGGAATTTATATAGTAAAATTAAGCGACTCCAAAAGCTCTGTTGTACAAAAATTGAAAATACAAAACTAACACCAAGTTTCTTTCTATTGAACGTAAATTATCATAAATTATTCATTAAATTTTTATAAATAACTTACGAATATTTATGTTCTTAAAAAAAATATTTATTTTTCCTATTCTTATATCTTCCAAGCAAAATGAATCCGTACGAAATAATAGCAAAATATTACACTCCAGGCAGTGATTTGTACAACATACTTGTGAAACACTCGGAGGCAGTGAGAGATAAAGCATTAGACTTAGCTCGTCGGCATCCAGAGTTGGGGCTCGACCTTGAATTTATTGCCGAGGCTGCAATGTTACATGACATTGGCATATTAGAGACAGATGCTGCAGGAATAAAATGCTTTGGCACGCACCGATATATCGAACACGGATATTTAGGAGCAGAAATAATGCGCAGAGAGAGGTATCCACGCCATGCGTTGGTGTGCGAACGACATACAGGCACGGGATTAAAATTAGTAGATATTATCGCAAGAGATTTACCTATACCCCATAGAGAATTATGCCCAGTGACATTGGAAGAGCAGTTGATTTGCTATGCAGATAAATTCTTCTCAAAAACACGATTAGACTCGGAAGATTCATATGAACGAGTAGAAAAAAAGATGCAGAAGTGGGGAAACGAGTCTGTAGAACAATTAAGAACATGGCGAGAAAAGTTTGAATAAAAACCTAGAATAACATGAATAACACACTGAGATACATACTACTAAAACCATTATCGATGCTGTATGGCATCGGTATTGGATTGCGAAATAAATTATTTGATTTAGGTATATATCGTTCTACCAAAAGCGATATTACCACTATTTCTGTGGGCAATATCACGGTTGGCGGCACAGGAAAAACTCCACACGCAGAGTATGTCTTAGCACTTGTATCAAATAAAGTGAATAGTGCCTACCTTAGTCGTGGCTACAAGCGATCGACAAGAGGGTTTCGTCTTGCAGACGAGAATAGTAACGCATCTACTATAGGCGATGAAGCATATCAAATCAAACGCAAATTTCCAAATATCATAGTTGCAGTAGATGCGAAACGCCACAACGCCTTAAAAAAATTGAGCAATTCAAAAAATCCACCTAAATTAGTAGTACTTGATGATGCCTACCAACACCGAGAATTACATCCTGATTTGAATATTTTATTAATCGACTACAATCGATTGACTTATCAAGATACAATGCTTCCACTTGGAGAATTGCGAGAAACAAGTAGTAATACAGACCGAGCCGATATTATTATATTTACAAAATGTCCGGATACACTTATGCCTGTAGACATGCTATCTACTCGCACTCAAATTAGACCATTTCCTTATCAAACGCTCTATTACACTACCCTCTCATACGGTGAACCAAAAGGTCTATTTAGTAACAAAGAATTAAATATATACGGTAAAGAGGTTATTTTAGTAACAGGCATAGCACAACCTCAACATTTACACAAACATTTAGAAAAATATGCTAATCTCATCATAGCACTAAAATACCCAGATCATCACAAATTTACAATGCATGACATAAAGGAAATTGAGCATGATTTCGAAAAACTAAATGCCTCTAACCGCGCTATAATCACAACAGAAAAAGATGCCGCACGACTAATATCAATGAACATACCAGAAAGTATTAAAAATGACATATATACAATTAGCATAGAAATAGAATTTTTGTTCAACAAACAAAATGATTTCGATGCACAAATAGAGAAATTTTTGCGTAATCAAAATTTAGTTTAGTAGCAAGTAATGAGTAGTTAGTAGCAAGACCTCAATTAAAACTAAAAAATCAAGAAAAAAGTGTGGTTATTTGACAAAAAATTAGTATCTTTGCATGCTAAAAGTTTAGAGTATAGAGATTAGAGTATAGAGACCTATTCATAATTAATCACTATACGTTAAGCACTATACACTATACATCAAACACTATACACTAAACGACTAACACTAAACATTTTAATTATACTTAAATCTTATGGCTGAAAAGAAATTAAATCTCTTGGCTGATTTCCCTGCTATCACAACAGAAGAGTGGATGGCAAAAATCAATGCAGACCTCAAAGGAGCTGATTTTGAGAAAAAGCTCGTTTGGAAAACTAATGAAGGGTTTAATGTGATGCCTTTTTATCGTTTGGAAGACGTTGCTGAATTGAAAACAACTACTTCAGCACCGGGCGAGTTTCCATACGTACGTGGCACCAAAACCGACAACGACTGGTACGTTCGTCAAGACATCGACGCTACTTGTGCTAAAACTGCTAATGCTAAAGCACTTGACGTACTAAACAAAGGTATCAACTCTCTCGGTTTCAAACTCAACAAAAACGAATTGAGCGCAGAATACATCGCTACTCTCCTCAATGGCATCTGCCCTGAGTGCGTAGAATTGAACTTCCGCGTTTGCATCCGCAGCGCAGCTCAATTAGTGGCTCTTTTGGCTGACTACTACAAAGCTCAAGGTGCTGACCTCGCTAAACTTGAAGGTTCTATCAACTTTGACCCAATCAACCGCATGTTGTTGAAAGGCAAAGAACTCAAACAAGCTGAAATCGCAGAAATGGCTGTTGCTGTTGTAAAGGCTACTACTGTTCTCCCTAAATATCGCGTAATTGGCGTTAACTCACTCAGCCTCAACAATGCTGGTGCATACTGCTCACAAGAGCTTGGTTATGCTCTCGCTTGGGGTGCTGAATATATGACTATGCTCACTGAAGCTGGCCTTACAGCTGACGAAGCTGGCAAAGCAATCAAATTCAACATGGGTGTTGGCGGTA
>JAZQRP010000069.1:0-27645 GCA_045629685.1 Candidatus Aphodosoma sp.
ACACGAGGTAAAGTATCGGCTCCAGAGGGTACTATTATTGCCTATTTGCCTCAACACTTGATGGTGAAAGATGATAAAACCGTATTTGAAGAGGCAGCAACTGCATTTGCCGAAATCAATAGTATGGAGGCGCGTATTAACGAGATTAATAAAGAGTTGGAGACGCGTACCGACTACGAAAGCGATGAGTATATGGCACTTATCGAAGAGGTGAGTGCGTTGAGCGAAAGATTTTATAGCATCGAAGAGGTGAATTATGATGCCGATATCGAGAAGACATTGTTAGGTTTGGGGTTTGAGCGTAAAGACTTTACACGTAAGACATCGGACTTCAGTGGCGGTTGGCGTATGCGTATCGAATTGGCAAAAATGCTTTTGCGTAAACCCGATTTGATATTGCTCGACGAGCCGACTAACCACCTTGATATAGAGTCGATTCAATGGCTTGAACAGTGGCTTGTAAATCAAGGTAAGGCAGTAGTTGTAATATCGCACGACAAAGCATTTGTGGATAATATCACAAATCGCACAATCGAAGTAACGATGGGGCGTATTTATGATTACAAAGCAACTTATTCGCACTACTTGCAATTAAGAGAAGAACGTCGTCAGCAACAACAACGTCAGTATGAAGACCAACAAAAGATGATTGCAGAGACGAAGGAGTTTATTGAACGATTCAAGGGAACATATTCGAAGACACATCAGGTGCAAAGCCGTGTGAATATGCTAGAAAAGCTTGAAATCATTGAGGTAGATGAGATTGATACATCGTCGTTGAGATTGAAATTTCCGCCATCGCCACGAAGCGGTAACTATCCGGTGGCGGCACACAATGTGGGTAAGGCGTATGGAGAACATAGAGTGTTTGCAGGCGCAAACTTTACAATTGAACGAGGCGAGAAAGTGGCATTTGTGGGTAAGAATGGTGAGGGTAAATCGACAATGGTTAAGTGTATCATGCAAGAGATAGAGCATGAAGGCGAGTTGTTGTTAGGACATAATGTCAGAGTAGGCTATTTTGCGCAAGACGAAGCAGCAGGGTTGGATGAAGAATTGACAGTATTCCAAACAATAGATGAGATAGCCGAAGGCGATATACGTACACAAATACGCAATATTCTCGGAGCATTTATGTTCAACAAAGAGGACTCGGAGAAGAAGGTGAAAGTGTTGTCGGGTGGTGAGCGTCAGCGACTTGCGATGATAAAATTGTTGTTGCAATCATTGAATTTCTTGATTCTTGACGAGCCGACTAATCACCTTGATATTAAGACAAAAGATGTGTTGAAACAGGCATTACAAAACTTTGATGGCACACTTATTGTAGTATCACACGATAGGGATTTCCTTGATGGTTTGGTGACAAAAGTGTATGAATTTGGTGGCGGTAAAGTGACTGAACATCTTGAGGATATTTATGGATTCCTTCGTAAAAAGAATATGGAAAACCTTCGTGAAATAGAAAGAAAATAGAATGTTTGGATGTTTATTTATGATGATTTTGATACCAGCGCTATTTGTGTTGGCGTTGGTGTTGAATGTAGTGTTTAGAGTACTTGGTTTATTTGTGCCAAAGTCGCGAAAAGCACAGTCACGATATGACTATGACGAATCGGAGAATCCGATAGAGGAAGAGATAAAAGAGGAGATAAACGAACGCCGTCAGCGTGGAGATAAGATTATCTCTGACGATGAAGGCGAGTATGTTGATTTTGAAGAAATAAAAGATTAGAGAACAGATTACAGATAACAGATAATAGAGTACAGATAATAGGTTATAGGTTATGGGTTATAGATATTAATAAATAATGGATAAATATATGAAACAGAGAATTTTAACTTTATTAGTTGCAGTGGTAATGGTATTTGCAGTGGTGGCTCAAGCACCTGCTACAGAGCAATCTACAGTAAAAGTTACGCACTTGACAAAGGCAGATTTTTTGGCCAAGGTGATGAACTATGAGAAAAATCCACAAGAATGGATATATCTTGGCGATAAACCATGTTTAATTGATTTTTATGCTTCATGGTGTGGTCCGTGTAAACGATTGGCTCCGGTATTGGATGAGTTGGCACAAGAGTATGCAGGTGAAATTTATATTTATAAAATAGATACAGAAAAAGAGCGCGAATTGGCAGCTGTATTTGGAGTGCGTTCAATTCCTACTTTGTTGTTTTGTCCAATGGGAGAAAATCCACAAATAGCTCAAGGTGCTCTGCCAAAAGAACAACTTAAAGAGGCAATTGACAAAGTGCTTTTGAAAAAATGAGGAATTAGTAGTGAGGAATTAGTAGTGAGGAATGAGGAATTGATGAATTAAAAATGTCGAGAAATGAGAAGATTAGTTATTGCAGCAATGTGTGTCTTGTCTTGTGTTATGATTTTTGCACAGGATAATAAGGAGGAACCTTTGCGTTATGTCAATGCTACAGAATTTCGTATAATAAATAAAGGATTCTTTGATACAGAGACGACCTATTCTAGATTGCCAATGTATTTGAAAGATTCGGTTCGTGCGGACTTGTGGGATAGAGGATTGTGTAGTGCGGGAGTGGCAATTCGATTTGCAACAGACTCGAAGCGAGTAGGTGTGCGTTATCGTTTGCTTAAGGATTTCCACATGTATCATATGGCAGATACAGGCACAAAAGGAGCAGACTTATATATACGCAACGAAAAAGGTAAATGGGAATATGTAAACACCTGTCGCCCAATGGTTAAAGACAAAGAGACAAAAGAGTGCGAAAAGGTGTTTGTTGACAACTTTGATGGCACGATGCACGAATTTATAATCTATTTGCCATTGTATGATGGAGTGACAGAGATGTTTGTGGCAGTGGATAGTGCGGCAAATCTTATTCAACCACAAGTAGATAGCCCGCGTAAAGATAAACGCATTGTGATGTATGGTACAAGTGTATTGCAAGGTGGATGTGCTACGCGTACAGGTATGGCAGGGACAAATATTATGCAACGCGATTTGGATTGTGAGGTGATAAATCTTGGATTCAGTGGAGAAGGTAAGATGGATATGTGTATAGCTAGAGCTATGGCTCAGATACCAAATGTTGCATGCTATGTGCTTGACCCTGTGCCAAATTGCACAGAGGGTATGTGCGATACGTTGACATATGCGTTTGTTAGTGAATTGCATTGTTTGCGTCCGGAAGTGCCAATTGTGATGGTGGAAGGGCATACATATACATACGCAAAATATGATACATTCTTTAAAGATTATTTGCCTAAGAAGAATGAGGCGTGGTTGCGTAACTATAAGAAATTGAAAAAAGATGGTATAAAGAATTTGTATTATGTGACTACAGAGGGCTTGTTTGGATATGATAATGAGGGCACGGTGGATGGTATTCACTATACAGACTTGGGTTATCGTTATTATGCTCAGAAAATAGGAAAAGTGGTTAAACGATTTGTTAAATAATAAAAAGAGATGCAAAATATTTTGCATCTCTTTTTAGTTTATTTGGTTTGATTATAAGTGTATTATGGATTGGATGGTGGTTGTGAATTATGATAGATTAACTTAAAAAATAATAAAAAAGCAGAAAATAGAAGATGAGGATAAAAAGGATTAAACGTGGTATGGAGTTTGTAATCTAATAAGATAAAAGAACAAACAAATCTATTAATTTTAAATTTAAGAATTGTGAAAAAGTATTTATTTTTGATGTTATTGCCAATGGTTATTGGTTTGGCATCGTGTGATTATCACGACAGAGTAGTTGATAAAGGAGATATGCCAACAAAGACAACAATGTTTATATCGGATTATTTTCCAGGATGTGATATTGTGTCAATCGATAAGGATCGTGATTTAGGTGGAGTGTCGTATGATGTGGTGTTGGAGGGGGATGTGAAGATCGAGTTTAATCGTAGTGGAGATTGGACTAGTGTGGATTGTGAAAAGGGTCAAGTGCCTGATAGTGTATTGCCTCAAGAGGTGTTGGATTATGTGAGAAAGAGATTTGCGAGAGTTTATGTGGTGGAGATAGAGAGAGGTGTGATGGGGTATGATGTGAAGTTGAGTAATGATTTGGAGCTTGATTTTGATAAGAGTGGTAAGTTTGTGAGAGTGGACTGATAGGAGATGTTGTAGATTCTTTAATAAATAAAAAATCCCGCTTGGAGGCGGGATTTTTTTTATGTTATAGAAGTTCGTTGATGCGGCGCATTGCTTCGGCAGTGTTTTCGTAGGTGTTGAAAGTGGTGAGACGGAAGTAGCCTTCGCCGTACTCGCCGAATCCTACGCCTGGGGTTCCGACTACGTAGACGTTGTTGAGGAGGTAGTCGAAGAATTCCCAAGAGGTCATACCATTAGGACATTTGAGCCAAATGTATGGCGAGTTGTGTCCGCCGGTGTAGAAAATGCCTTTGGCTTCGAGCACGTCGGTGATGAGTTTGACGTTGCGCTTGTAGTATTGGATGTTTTTGTCGGCTTCGGCAAGTCCTTCTGGTGAGAGGGCAGCTTCGAGGCCACGTTGAGTCATATAAGGAGCGCCATTGTATTTTGTTGTTTGGCGTTGTTGCCATAAGCGAAGAAGTGATACACCGTCGCGAATGAGGTCTTTAGGAACAACAGTATAGCCACTGCGAACGCATGTGAAACCTGCGGTTTTAGAGAGCGAGTTGAACTCGATGGCGCAAGTGCGAGCCTCAGGGATGCTGAAGATAGAGTGAGGGCAGTCGGCATCGGTGATGAAGCGTTCGTAGGCGTTGTCGTAGAGGATTACGGCATTGTGGCGGTTGGCATAGTCGACCCAAGCTTGCATTTGAGAGCGAGAGAGTGCTGCGCCAGTTGGGTTGTTAGGTGAGCAGAGGTAGATGAGGTCGGATGGAAAATCGGGTGGTGCTGGGAGGAAGTTGTTGGCTTCGTTGCACTCAAGGTAGATGATTTTTTGACCATCCATGAGAGATGTTGCTTTGTAGAGCGGATAGACAGGGTCGGGAAGGAGGACGGTGCATGTGCCTTTTTCGAAGATATCGGTGATATTGGCAATGTCTTCGCCGATACCGTCGCCGATAGTGATTTCGTCGTGGTCGAGGTCGATGTTGTAGTTTTTATAGTAGCGTTGTACTGCTTCGCGAGCGAATTTGTAGCCGAGTTCTGGACCATAGCCGCGGAAAGTTTCGGCGTGTTTGAGTTCTTCCATTGCGTTGATGATAGCGTCGGCAATCATTGGTGCAAGAGGACGGGTTACGTCGCCAATGCCAAGTTTGATGATAGGTTTGTCGGGATTGGCTTTCATGAATTCGACTGTGCGACGTGCTATTTCGGTGAAGAGATAGTTTTCTTCGAGTTTGGCGTAGTTTTTGTTTATCATATTTTTTAGTTTTTGTTGTTTTGATACACATTGTGAGTGTGTATGGTGAAGGTATGGTTATCCTCTGAAGAGGGTTGCTGTTTGTATGGGTGAAGTTTGGGTTTTGTTGGAGGTGGATACACACTGAGAGTGTGTATTTAGAAGTTGATTTTTCCGCGAAAAACTTCGGTGGCGGAGCCTTGCATTAGGACGTGGTTGTCGTCGCGATAAGTGATGGTGAGGTTGCCTCCGCGGAGTGATACTGTGATTGGTGTGTTTTTAGGTACTCTACCGAGATGGGTGAATGCTACTACTACGGCGCATGCTCCTGTGCCACAGGCGAGGGTTTCGCCAGATCCGCGCTCCCATACACGCATACGAAGGTGAGTAGGGGAGAGTTGCTCGACGATTTCGGTGTTGACGCGGTCGGGGAATAGCGGATGGTGTTCCCAAAGAGGTCCTAATTCGTGGAGCGGATAGTGGTTGATGTCGTCGATGGGGAGGATTAGGTGTGGGTTGCCCATGCTTACTGCCGATGCATAATGCACAATGCATAATGCACAATTATTTTGGGAGTCAATTGAGATTGTTTGGTTGATAAATGGGGTATCGGTGAGGATTGGGATGTCGGTAGGTTGTAGGGATGGGATGCCCATATCGACGGTTACGCTATCGACCTTGTTGTCGATGATGTTGAGTGTTAGATGCTTGATGCCGCTGAGGGTTTCTACTGTTAATGCACAATGCACAATGCACAATTCACAATTTTGGACCCCCTCTGCTCGTTGGGCTCGTCCTCCTAAGGAAGGAGGACAATATTGGGTTTGTTCGTTTTGTTTAGGGGCAATATATGTTTCGTAGTAATATTTGCCTACGCAGCGGATTGCGTTGCCACACATGCGACCTTCGCTGCCGTCGGCATTGAACATACGCATGCGGCAGTCGGCAGCCTCAGATGGTAAAATAAGAACAACGCCATCGCCTCCGATGCCGGTGTGGCGATCGGAAGCGTGGCGTGCAAATTGTTCTATGTCGGTTGGCATTGGGTTGGCGATACAGTCGAGATAGATGTAGTCGTTGCCGATGCCGTGCATTTTGATGAATTCAAACATAATTGAAAGTTGAAAGTTGAAAGTTGAAAGTTGAAAGTTATATTTACGATTTAAATTTCACGTTTCAAATTTCGCGTTTCAAATTTGAAATTATTCTTCGTCTTCAGGTTCAGCCATGTTGTGGAATACGTTTTGAACGTCTTCGTCCTCCTCGATGCGTTCGATGAGTTTGTTGACGGCAGCCATTTGCTCTTCGTTGAGAGTTTTAGTGTCGTTAGGGATACGTACGAATTCAGAAGATGTGATTTCGTAGCCGTTGTCTTCGAGGTATTTTTGGATAGCTGAATTTTGAGCGAATTCGCCGTAGATTACGATATCTTCGTCGTCTTCAACGATTTCGTCAACTCCGTAGTCGATGAGTTCGAGCTCGAGAGATTCTAGGTCGAGGCCGTCTTGTTTAGCGATGTGGAAAACACATTTGTGGTCGAAGAGGAATTCTAGTGAACCAGATGTGCCGAGAGAACCACCAAGTTTGTTGAAATAACTGCGTACGTTGGCAACGGTACGAGTAGTGTTGTCGGTAGCAGTTTCGACGAAGATAGCGATGCCGTGAGGACCGTAGCCTTCATAGTTCATCTCTTTATAGTCTGTGTAGTCTTTAGATAAAGCTTTTTTGATTGCGCGTTCAACGTTTTCTTTAGGCATGTTTTCTTTTTTAGCAGTAGCCATAAGAGCACGGAGACGTGGGTTAGTGTCAGGGTCGCCACCGCCAGCTTTAGCAGCGATAGTGATTTCTTTACCGAGTTTAGTAAACACGCGGGCCATGTTGCCCCAACGTTTCATTTTTCTTGCTTTGCGATATTCAAACGCTCTTCCCATAATTATTGAATGATTTAATGATTAGTTTTTAGTTATTAATGTGCAAAGTTAGTGATATTTTTTGACATGGTAAAGAATTTGTAAAAAAAAAATGTTTTTTATTGTGAGAGTGGGATTTTATTTGTAACTTTGCATTAGGAATTTGCTATTATTAAATATTATAAAATACACAATTATTATGAAAAGATTTTACTTGTCTATTGTTACTTTGATGTTTGCGCTATTTGCTAATGCACAAGCAGTTGAAAAAGTAGAGGGATTTTATTTCTTAGTATCTCCAAATGCACAGTATTATGCAGGTGCACAAGAGGGTTCATCGGCTTTCCGTTATAGTCTTGCAACAAAAGAGGAAAATCGCATAGACCCAGAAGGCGATTTTGGTTTCAAAACTAATGCAATTGCGAATGATGGTACAGTTGCGGGTTCTTATGCATTTAAAGCAGCATTATGGGGGGAAGGTGATAGTTATGAATATTTGCCATTACCAGAAGGTTTGTCAGAATTGGAAATGGCAACTAACGATGCAGTTGCAATTAGTGCAGATGCTAAACAAATTGTTGTTGCAATGAATGCTGATGCTCCTAAAAATTACTTTGTTTATACAGCGAAAGAAGATGGTTCTTATGACATGGTTAAATTGCCTATGCCAGAGAAAGATCCTCTTTATGGTATGTATCCACAATGGATTTCAGTAAGAGATATGTCGTTGGATGGAAATACATTGATTGGTTTCTTCCTCACAGATGATGGTATGCGTCAATTGCCTATGATTTGGCGTAGAGTAGATGGCGTTTGGTCATACGAATTCTTTGGTTTGGATGTTTGTTTGCAAGAAGGTAAAACAATTCCTCCATATCCATACGATAAGATTTATATTGATGAAGATGGCGATGATGTTTTGCCATACGATGTTTGGGAAGAGTGGACAACTGCTCAATATGAGGCAGAATCTGGATATTATTATCAAACCAAAGGTGCAATGATTAGCGGTAATGGTCGTTATGTAGCTCTTAATATGGGTATTCAATTACCAGGTCAAGATTATGGAACAATTTATGCAGCTGCTTACGATTTAGAGAAAGATACACTCGTTGTTTTTGATAGTATTAGCAACGCAACATCATTGTCAGTAAATGATAAAGGTGAATTTATTGTAGCTACACCATCTGCTGATAGCTTCCGTTGGTCTTTTGTTGTTACTATGGATAATCCACAACAACAAACACTTACTGAATACCTCAAAAATAAAACTAATGGTGCAATTGATTTAGCTAATTATATGACATATCCTTTTGATGAGTATGAACAAAGCACTGTTGTAGCTGAAGGTACAGCATATTGGGCAAAAGAGGGCGAAGGTTTGGTTACTTATATTATAGATATTTTCGGTACAGGTATGTTTGAGAGCGTATTTATCAATTTAGGTATGCCTTCTGCTGATCGTCCAGTTTATGATGAATCACAAATGCATGTATATCCAAATCCAACTTCAGGTCTTTTGAATGTATCAAAAGCTATGGAAAATGTAGAAATTTATGATGTTATTGGTCGTAAAGTTTATACATGTGCTACAGTTGAAAATTGTATAGATCTTTCGGAATTGCATGCTGGTCAATATTTCTTGGTTGCTACAGTGGAAGGTCAACGTATTTCTACAAAAATAATGATTAAAAAATAATAATAATTTTTTATGAGAAAAACTATTTCTTTTGTACTTGCACTATTTATGGTTGCAGGGATTTGTGCTCAGACTTTGAATCAATATGATGAATATCAAGTTGAAGCAAATAATGGTAAATATAAAAAGTTGAATGTGAGTGTAAGTGCTACATCTCCAGCTCAATATATTTTGCCAGAAGAGTATAAAGATAATGAAATTGTTGAGCAAGAGGTAGAAACTTTCTACTCAGGCAAAAAAACTCTTCGTATGCAACAAGCTGAAGATGGTACATATATTTTGGTTGACCCAGAGCGTTGTACATACACATTGGTTGGTAAAGTAAAATCAGATTTGACAAAAAGAGATATTCCTACTGCAAGAAATGAAGAAGAGTATATTGAAAAAGTGTTGCCTAAAATTGCAGAGCATACAGCCTCTTTTATAAAGAATGCAGAGCCAATTTCAGATGCAGATGGAGATTGGGATTTCTTTGAATTGAGACAAGTTGGTGTTTTGGGTTTTGAGGCTAATGATAGTGTTGATTTAGATACATGTTATTTAGATTATGTTTTCTATGTGGAAAAAAATGGTAAATATCTTTATAGTAGCCCAATGTGGGGTGAAGGTGCATTGAGAGATACTGTTGCTCCGGTAGAAATGATTATCAATTTATCTTTAGAAAGAGATTCGACTTATACGTTTGCTGTTATAGATAAAGAGTATAATCACTTGCCTGGTGATACTATTTATAAATTTGATTTTGTGGCAGATAAATCTGGCCGTATAGAATTTCCAGATAGCAATTTTATAAAAGGTTATGTGGAGATTGGAAGAGTGCCTAATCATGCGCTTGATATTCATTATGTGATGGATATGACGCATCTTTATTACAAAGATGTGCATGGTCGCAATAGTTTCGATGATAAAGGTTCTCCAGTTTATACATTTGTAGATTTTAATGACCCAGTTCATTATGGTGAATGGATAGGTAATGCGGCAGCAAGTAGTGCAGAGCCTTATTTTGTTGCAGTTGGAGCTGAAAGTCCAGGTTATGGATTGAAAAATTTTGGTTCATTTGATCTTTTGGCGCATGAGTATGCTCATCTTGTAGTATCAACAAATGGGCGTGAAGGTTTGGCGACTTATGGAGAGGCAGGAGCATTGAATGAAGCTATAGCTGATTGTATGAGTGTGGCTACAGATATGTATGTAAATGGCGACAAAGCAAATTGGGAAATAGCAGAAGGGGTTATCTTGAATGGAGTACCTAATATGCGTGATTTGTCTAATCCAAAGATGTCAGGAGGAGGAGAATCTGGTTATATTTGGTATCCACAAGCTGACACATACGGAGGTGAGTTTTGGATTGATCCAAATAATTTGGGTGTAGATAATGGTGGTATCCACTTTAATAATGGTGTATTTAACTATTGGTTCTACTTGTTGACAGAGGGAGGTAGTGGTGTTAATGATAATGAGCAGTCGTATGAAGTTGAAGGTATAGGTATTAAGAAAACAGAAAAATTGTTGATGCACATTATTCTTAACTATCTTGAACCTGAAATGGATTATGCTAAAATGCGTATAGTTTCGCAATATGCAGCAATTGATTTATGGGGCGATAAATCAGAAGAGTTGTCACAAGTACATAATGCATGGTTTGCTGTTGGTGTAGCAGATAAAACACCAGTTGAAAACGTTGAAGATAAATTGTTCAATGTTTATTCTGTAGATGGTAATGTTGTTGTTGAAGTAGAAGAACGCTCTATGGTTGAGATTTATAATCTTGTAGGTCAATGTCTTGGTGCTGTAGAAGTAGAGGCAGGTTTTACTGCAATACCAGTGGTTGAAGCTAATGTTGTTATTGTGAAGGTTGGTAATAATGTACAAAAAGTGGTGATTTGATAATATGTGTTTAATGTATTGATATATAAAGGAAAGCAACTCTGTATTTAATACGGAGTTGCTTTTTTGCTATATAAAAAACGATAGATACTTCTCAGCATCTATCGAATCAATAAAAAACACTTTTATGAAAAAATAACTACTTATTCTGTTTGATTTTGTTTGCACTGCAAAGTTACAATAAAAATTGCAATTAGTATCCGAATATTTTTCGCAATATACAGATAAAAATCCCCAAAAGATATGTCACGTAAGATTTCACAAACAAATATATCTGCATATTTTAGTCAGCCGATACGCGGTGATTTTCATTTGTATCGTTTTGCTAATACATTGTTATTGCCAAAAGTATTGCGTAAATATGATAAATGTTTGACAGGTATATGTACTAGAGGAGAGGCACGTTTTACTCTATTGGGAATGAAACGAGTGATTAAACCAAATGAAATATTTTGTTTTCTCCCCGGCCATTTTGTTGCTATAGATAGTGTTAGTGATGATTTTGAGGCTCACTATGGTATCATCAGTGAAAGTTTTATGAAGGATGTAACATCGCGATTTCCTAATGTGATGTTTGATTACTTAATTGCGCATCCTTCTATGTCAATGACATCTATTGCGATGGATGAGGCTTTGAGGTATTTCGATTTGATTGAGTTGAAAATAAAGGAGAAATATAATTTATTTCAAAAAGATATTATTTTTAATATTCTGTATAGTTATGTGTTAGATATGTATAATATGATAAATCGCGATTTGCCGAATTTACCATTAGGGAAGACCGCAAATGAGCGTATTTTTGATAAATTCACATTGTTAGCATATCATCATATAAAAGAAAATAATCCAGTTACATATTATGCAGATGCTTTGAATATTACGCCAAAACATTTGAGTAAGGTAGTAAAAATTATAAAAGGAATTAGTGTGAAACAATGGCTCGATGAATTTATGATGCAAGAGTTGAAGCAGACTTTGTTGAGTACGCAAATGTCGGTACAAGAGATTAGTGATGAATATAATTTTTCGTCGGCAGATGCCTTTCATCATTTTTTTAGAAAGCATGCAGGTATGTCTCCTTCCAATTATCGATTGCAGACAGATAGACCAGTTGAGCAGCCATTGATAACAACTGATGATTTAGTTATAAGATAATATAAAAAAATAATTACTATGAAAAAATTTAAAAATTTAATTGTTTTAAGTGCATTTTTATTAGTTAATATTTTTGCACTAAGTGCAGCAACAGAAGTTGCTACTATTGCAGGTCTTAAAAGTTTGGAATCTGATTCTAAAGTAGTATTTACTGGTGAGTTGACATTGCAATATGTGTCAATAAAAGAAGGTGGTAGTGATTATTATGCATTTGATGCGAATAATGATTTTATTCGTATTCGTTGCTATAATTGGGCAGCATTATTAGAGACTACTCCGTTGGAAAAAGGCGATAAAATTAAGATTGCAGCAGAGGTTACTTATGTTAATGATACTGAAAATTGTTTGACATTGGATTTGACAACTGCAGCTGTTAAAACTATTACAGTAGAGGGTAGTGCAGCACTTAAATCTCCTGAAGTGGTGACTATTGCAGAGTTGAAAAATGATGTAGAGAAAAATTATAGTGCTAAATTTGTGAAATTGCAAGGTGTTTCGATTGAGTCGGTAGTAGATTTTAATATAAGTCCATTTCCTATAAACAAAATAGTATATGGAGAAGATGCTATCGATTATTCTGTGGATTTGATTGAAACAACATTCCCTTCTGTTGCTGATGTTTCTGGTTTTGTATATTATAAAAATGGTAATCCTGCTTTGTTTATACCTCAAAGTGAAGGTTATGTTAAGGCTTCTGCCTATAACACAGTTGCTGGTTTGAAAATGATGGAGGGTGATGGTGTATATGATAATATTGCGTTTAATGGTAAAGTTTTGATAACCGATGTACGTGAGTTTGGTGATAATATTGTTTATGTTGCGCAAGGAAATAATGCATCAGGACAACCTGTAGCAGTTGAAATGTTGGTAGCAAAATCAGAAAATACTGTTTGTGCTGTAGGTGATTCTGTTTTGTTTGATGTTGAGGGTTCTTATAGACCAGTTTCTTATAAAGTTGCTGCTCTTGATAAATTAATTTCTGCAAGATTTACTATAGAGAAAGTGAATGAAATTAGTGTATTGTCTAATAATCACAATGTTAATTTTATTTCATTTAATGATGTATTTACCGAAAATGGTTGGATTAAATACGATAATTGTCTTGTGATAACACCTAAAGGAGAAGTTGTTGTAGAGGATAGATTCACTTCGATTGGTTGTGTTGGTTTGAAAATTAAAAATGATGTGTTAGGTAAGTATGATACAATTCCTATTGTAGATACATATTATAAAGAAGCTGGAAATTTAAATTCTTTCGTGTTAAGAGGTTTTGTTTGTGGTTGGGAGGTAAAAGGCGAGTCGTATGCTGTTTTATTGCCACGTTCTAAAGCTGATTTCTTGAAAGATTTAGTAGAATTTGAAGATATTGCCTCTATGAAAGAAGCAGGTAAATCTCCTTCTATTGATATTTCTTATAAGGTAAAAAGTGATATGGTTATAACAGGTTTTGCATCAGAAAAATTTGATGTTGGTACATTCTATCATATTTTTGCTCAAGATGCATCTGGAGCAATTCAGCTTAATCATCAATCGGCTGAAATGCAGAAGAAATATAAAGTAGGTGATGTGATTACCAATGTTATGGGTTATTATACAACAGGAGGAAGATCTTATGTTAAAGATAATTCTGTTTATTATGCATCAGCTCCATCGTTGGATGTTAAGAGTATGGATAAATCAGACAAAGAATATGAAGCAAAACCTATTGAGGTTTCATTGGCAAATCTTGATGATTCGTACGCATCTAAGTTAATTACAATTAAAAATGTAACTTATAATTCTACGAATAAAGTTATGCTTAATGGAGAGGAAGTTGAAAAAACTACAATTAATCAAGGAAAAAATTGGGTTATTGTAACCGATGAGTATGAGTATGCTGCTGAGATGGGTTCTGTTACTGGAGTATATTATCTTTCTGGTGTTTTGACAAAACTCATTCCTCGCTCTCAAGCTGATATTGTTGTTGCGGGTTATCAAAAACCTGTGGCAGTTGAAAATGTTTCGGTTGATAATAATTTGTTTGTGCAAAATAATGTAGTTTATGCAGATGGTGCTAGAATTGAGGTTTATGACGTTATGGGTCGTCTCGCTGCAATGGGAGATAATTTTGTTGTTTTGTCAGCATTAAATAGTAGCATTATTATTGTTAGAACTGAATATGTGAATAAAACTCAATTTATTACTAAAATGGTTAATAAATGATAGTGGAAATAATATAAAAAATAGCAGAATCAATTAATTTCGATTCTGCTATTTTATTATATTGGATCTACATCTAATTGGAATTGAACAGTATTATAAGGTCGTTGCGACATTACACCTTGTATTTCATCGTGTAATATTTGTTTGGCTTGGTGTATTGGAGCAGATACTTCTATTTTAACTAATATTTGTTTAATATATTTGTTTTGTATTCGTCCAATTGATGGTATGTCAGGACCAAGTATTCGGTTTTTTAGTCTTAGTTTTAGTTTGTTGGCGAGCATGTCGGCTGCACGATTGCATATATCAAAATCGGTGTGCTTGATAATTATGCGTATTAATCGTACGTATGGAGGGTAGTTGAAAGTGTGGCGTTCAGTCATATCTTGATTGAAAAAGCCAAGATAATCATTTGTTTTGATTTGATTAAAAATTGGATTTTCTGGTTGATAAGTTTGTATAAGGACTTTGCCTTGTTCTGAGCGTCGCCCAGTGCGTCCTGATACTTGTACTAATAGTTGGTATGCTCTTTCGTATGCGCGGAAATCGGGGTGGTATAATAGATTGTCTGCATTCAAAATACCAACTAATCCTACATTGTTAAAGTCCAATCCTTTGGCAACCATTTGGGTTCCTATGAGAATGTCAATTTCGCCTTTTTGAAAAGCTCCAACTATAGAGTCGAATGCTTTGGTTGAACGTGATGTGTCTAAATCTAATCTTGTAACGGTAAAATCGGGAAATAAAGCTCTAACCTCATCTTCTACTTGTTCGGTGCCAAATCCATGTGTAGATAATTGTCCCTTATGGCATTGCGGACAGAATGAACTTATGGCTGATAATTGGGTGTTGAAAGTTGTAGGTCTTTCGTGATTATTAATAGGCACAGTGTGTCCGCAATAGTGGCATGTCAGAGTATTGTTGTGGCGGTGGTAAGTGAGACTTACGTCGCAATTCGGACATTTTGGTACATACCCGCATTTAGCGCATTTGATATATGGCGCAAAACCACGACGATTTTGGAATAGTATAACCTGTTCTCCTACCGAAATACAATGCTTTATAGCTTCAATCATTTCGAGCGAAAAATGCCCTTTTATCTGTTTTTTGCGGTAGCACTCTTTTATGTCAATAAGTTTTATTTCGGGTAGCGATACGCCTCCATATCGTTCATTTAATTCAACCAATTTATATTTGCCATTATAGCAATTGGCGTATGTCTCTATTGACGGAGTAGCAGAACCAAGCAGAGTTTTTGCATTATGTATTCGGGCTAATAGAGTTGCCACGTCGCGAGCATGATAGCGAGGTGAGGGTTCTATCTGTTTATAGCCCATGTCATGTTCTTCGTCAATGATGATAAGACCCAAATTTTTGAAAGGAAGAAATATGGATGAACGAACACCTAAAATTAATTTATACGGATTGTCTGATAGTTGATGTTGATATGTTTCAACACGTTCATAACTGCTACAAAAAGAGTGAAAAATGCCCATTTCACCGCCAAAAAATTGTTTCAGACGGTTTGCTAATTGTTGGGTTAATCCAGCTTCAGGTACAAGCATTAGCACCTGTTTGCCCTTTGAAATACAATCCTTTATCAATTGGATGTATATTTCGGTTTTGCCACTTGATGTGATACCATGTAATAGAATACTTTGATGTGTGGCAAATCCAGATTTTATCTCTTCGTATGCTGTCTGTTGGGCTGGTGTGAGTTGATGAGCTTCAGCCGATATTTCTGATGTAGTGTCAATTCGATAACATCTGCGTTTTTCAACAAGAAAAATACCTTTTTCAATTAGTTGTTTGAGTATGGTGGCTGATATATTTGTTTGCTCTAATAATGTTTGTTTGCTTATTGTTGAATAATTTGATAAAGCAACGTATTGTTCGAATAATTCGCACTGTTTTTTTGCTTTTCCAATTATTTGTAAAGCCTTGTCGATATTATTTTTGTATATTGGATTTATTGCGATGAAATCGGTGAATTTAGGCTTATAGTTGTCGGTCGTTTTTTCAGTTTTTGCAATTATTCCAATATCGATTAAGTGCTTGATATGTTTTAGTTGCGATGTAGTAAATTCTGTTATAGAATGTGATTTTTCATCGCTGAGTGTGTCAATGATTTTCTGTTCGCTTTTTGAGAATTTCGAGTCGTACAACTCTAATATTTCGGGCACAAGTTCGATTATTGATTCATTTTCGATTTTTAGACCAGAAGGTAAAGCTGTCTTATATACGTCACCTAATGCCGATTGATAATATTGACTGACAAAATTCCATAGTTGTAATTGTGATGGCAATAAGATTGGTTTGTCGTCAATAATTTCCGAAATAGGCTTAATTTTGTCGTATGCTGGGTAATTAGAATGTATGTTGGCTACGATGCCGGTATAGAATTTGCTTGTTCCAAAATGCACAATAACTCTCATACCTACAGCAATTTGATTCTCCATATCCTCTGGAATGCTATAGGTATAAGTCTGTGCCAATGGAAGAGGTACAATTATATCTGCAAATTTAGTTGTCATATAAATGCAAAGATAGTAAAAAAATCATAATTTATGATTCCTATTTTATAAATTTTTGTTTAGTTTATTGTTTTTGTCTCAATAGATAAAAAAGAGGACTTTTTTATTCTTGTTTATTGGGAAAATTCATAATTATTTTGTACCTTTGTAAATCAATAATTTTAAAAGCGAGTGAAGCTTGCTCGTTACTGAAAATTCTAAATATCTAAAATATGAAAAACAACTATTGTATTATTATGGCTGGTGGTGTTGGTAGTCGATTTTGGCCATTTAGTACCAACGAAAAACCAAAACAATTTCTTGATTTCTTTGGCACAGGACGTTCGCTTTTGCGTATGACTTATGAGCGTTTGGATGGTATCGTTCCAGCATCTAATGTTTTTATTGTTACAAATAAAATTTACAAGGAGACAATATTAGAACAATTGCCTGAATTGTCTGAAAATCAGGTATTGCTCGAACCGATGCGTCGTAATACTGCACCTTGTATTGCATACGCGGTTTATCGTATTCGTAAGCAAAATCCAAAGGCTAATATTGTAGTTCTTCCATCGGATCATTTGATTACTAATGAGAAAGAGTTTCAGCGTGTAATTACTGAAGGATTGCGTTTTGTTGCTAATAATGATGCTCTTCTTACTTTGGGTATGAAACCAACTCGTCCTGAAACTGGTTATGGTTATATTCAATTGGGTAAAGGTGGTGATGATTTGCGCAAAGTGAAGACATTCACAGAGAAACCTAATCTTGAAATGGCTAAGGTATTTCTTGCTTCTGGCGAATTTGCTTGGAATTCGGGAATGTTCCTTTGGCGTGCAGATGTGATTATAGATGAATTCAATAAACATTTATCGGAAGTGGCTGATAAATTTGAAGAGGGAGGAGATGTGTATGGTACCGATAGAGAACAAGAATTCATAAATCGCATATATCCTCAATGTCCTAATATTTCGATTGACTATGGCATAATGGAGAAGGCTACAAATGTATATGTGATGTTGGCTGATTTTGGTTGGAGCGATTTGGGTACATGGGGTTCGTTGCATGAGATTTCGACAAAAGATACAGACAATAATGCAGTAGCAAAATGCGAAGCAATACTCTATAATGCTAAAAACAATATGATTGCATTGCCAGAGGGTGAGTTGGCTGTAATTGAAGGGCTCGATGGTTATCTTGTAGCTCGTGATAATGGAGTTTTGCTTATTTGCAAAAAAGATGAAGAAGCAAAAATTCGTCAGTATGTAAAAGACGCTGAAGAAAAATTTGGCAATAAATACATTTGATAGAGTACAGATTACAGAGTACAGATTACAGATAACTAAAAAAGAAGAATGGTAACTCTTGCTACTCATCACTCACTACTTACTACTAAAATATGAAAATAGTATTTTTTCGCACACCAAAGCCACGACGTTTTCAGCATAAAAACATTTATTATGATCCTGAAAAAGAAGAGCGTGAAGAGCGTGAAGCTCGTGTAAATAAAGAATTAGGTTTGAATCAAGAAGATAAGCCATTTGTGACTTCAATTCGTCGAGGTTCATTCCGTCGAGGTATGTTTGATGTTGAAGATATGCCAGCACGAGATGAATTGGCTCGTGATCGTCGTATGAAGACAGCTCGTAGTATAATTATAATCATTGCTTCATTGTTGTTTGCCGCATATATAATTGCTACTTCTGGCGATTTTCTTGCATTATAATCATAATCGAAGTGAATAATTTTTCATTCTTAATTTAAAAGTGGATATAATACATCTTTTGCCAGATTCGGTGGCTAATCAAATAGCAGCCGGAGAGGTTATTCAACGACCAGCTTCTGTAGTGAAGGAGTTGGTTGAGAACTCTATTGATGCTGGGGCAACTTTGATAAAAGTTATTATCAAAGGGGCAGGTCGCACTTCTATTTTGGTTATCGATGATGGTAAAGGAATGAGTCCTACCGATGCGCGTTTGGCATTTGAGCGACATGCAACAAGTAAGATTCAGCAGTCGGCAGATTTGTTTGCTCTTACAACAATGGGCTTTCGAGGTGAGGCATTAGCTTCTATTGCTGCAGTGGCTCAAGTGGAGTTGCGAACACGCAGAAATGGCGATGAATTGGGCACTTTTATTGAAATTGAAGGTTCTAAAATTCTGCGTCAAGAGGTGGAGCAATGTGCAGTAGGTACACAATTTTTGATAAAAAATCTGTTTTTTAATGTGCCTGCACGACGTAAATTTCTTAAAAGCGATGAAACCGAAATGCGCAATATATTGCAAGAGATGTCACGTATTGTATTGGCGCATCCTGATATTGCATTTCAACTATATAATGGTGATGATTTTGTTTATGATTTGCCTATTTCATCGTTCAAACAGCGTATAGTAGCATTGTGTGGACGTAAGATACGTAATATATCGCAACAACTTGTAGATGTAGAGGTAAACACAACACTTGTCAAACTTACAGGGTATGTTGGTGTGCCACAGTCGGCAGGTCGCAATCCTCATCAGTTCTTTTTTGTTAATGGACGTTATATGAATCATCCCTATTTCCGACGTGCTGTTTTGCAGGCATACGATAGGATGATTTCGCCAGAAGATGCACCACAATTCTTTTTGAATTTGGAAGTTGATCCTTCGACTATTGATGTTAATATACATCCGACAAAAACAGAGATTAAGTTTGAAAATGAACGTGAAATATGGAGTATTATATCTATTGCGGTAAAAGAGGCTTTAGGCAAATTCAATGTAGCCCCATCAATAGATTTTGATACTGCCGATAGTATAGATATTCCTGTGGCAGGCGGTTCGGGTAATGCAATACCAGAAATGCCAAAAGTAACATTCAATCCTAATTATAATCCGTTTAGCAGTGGAGGAGGAAGTAGTTATACTACACAATCTAAATCAGTGTCTCGCAACTGGAAAGACCTATTTGAAGGCAAAGATGAGGCATTTGAAGTGAGAAATTTTTGCGATACGCGAGAACAATTGAGTTTACTTGAATTGCCGAGTGGAGCAAAAATCACGACCGAAGGGAGTAATGGAGAGTTGGGAATGAGGAATGATGAATGGAATTCTCAATTTTCAACTTTTAATTCTCAATTATCGATTCAAGAAGATACTCTTCTTTATAAGAATCGCTATCTCTGTGTCTCGATGAAATCGGGACTTATGATGATAGATGTACAACGTGCCTTTGCTCGAATTTATTATGATAGTCTACTAGTACAAGTAGAAAAAAATAGTGGAGTTAGTCAAAAATTACTTTTTCCAGAGATATTAGAACTGTCATTAGAGGATAAATGTTTGTTTACAGAGATTGAATTAGAACTTAAAGCGATAGGTTTTGAGATGGTAGAGTTTGGTAAATCAATGTATCGTATCGAGGGTGTGCCTGCAATGCTTAGCGAAGGAGCTGATGTGCTTAAAATACTTGAAAATATCATAGGTGAAATAAAAATAAGTGGATGTGGTGTTAGTAAAACATTACATCAAATTATCGCTAATACTATTTCACAAAGTGAATCACGTCTTCGACTTAATCGTACTATGACTATTGAAGAGCGTAATTCTCTATTAGCTCAACTTTTTGCATCATCTAATCCTAATAATGCCCCAGATGGACGTAAAATAACAAATATCTTTTCTGACGATATTATAGAATCAATGTTTTGAATGTATTGTTACATAGGTATAAGCAAACTATTTTAAATTGATAATATTTTTTTGTAAAAAAGAGATACATTAATATAAAATGTATCTTTTTTTGTTTGTTTATGGAGAAAAAATGCGAAAAAAAATGTTGTGAATATTTTGTTTTTGCAGTATTTTGGACTATTTTTCGAAAAAAATGTCGAAAATATATTGTTTTTATGGCGTTTTTATGGCTTTTTTTGCTTGTTTTTGCTAAAAAATCAACTTTTTTCTAAAAATATTTAAATTTATTGTATTGATAATCAGTATTGTAAAAATATTTTTAAAAAAAATCATAAAAATGCTTGTTAATATAAAAAAAAGTCGTACCTTTGCATTCGGTAAGTCCTACACGACCAGCTCCCTTTGAACTCCCCCAGGACTTGACCGTAGCAAGGGTAGGAGGTTGTAGCGGTGCGATGTAGGTAGCTTACCTTTCAAACATAAATTTGCCTCTTTAGCTCAGTTGGCCAGAGCACGTGATTTGTAATCTCGGGGTCGTTGGTTCGAATCCGACAAGAGGCTCGAAAGAGAGATAGACAGAATGGTTTATCTCTCTTTTTTTAGGTCAATGAAATATTTTGTGTAGGTAAAAAAGAGATACATCGCCATGAGATGTATCTCTTTTGGTTTTTATGGAGTGAGGCTATAGAATTATTTTTTGCATTTTTCCTACAAGGGTTACAATGTAAACACCACGAGAAAGTTGTAGGGTAGCAGCATTGCCAGAATAAATTAATCGTCCCGCAGTATCAAGTATATGGTAATCTGTTGTAAAGAGTGCAATGGTAGTTATATACGTTTGTATATGATTCATGCGTTTGATGATTTATTAGAGTTAGCTATAATTTTTATATGAGCGAATATATTAACTATGTATTTCTATATTGGTGAATATATATTTTTGTTGTGTATTTTTTTCTTAACCATCAAGCAAGGTGCAAGCAAACTATGCCGTAAGAAACAGCCATAAATTTATACACACTCATAGTGTGTATGATTTTATTAAAATTTAAGTTTTTAGATTATTTAGTGAGTATATAAAACAATAAAAAAATAAACTTTGCAATTTGCAAAGTTGGTTGTACAAGGGTATAAAAATAAAAATTTTTCACCTTAACATATAGCTGATAATTAAACTAATAAAGTTAGAGGTGAAAAATTTTATTTGTTTTTATTTTAGAAAAATAGTAACACGCTTGTGAAATGTTGTATATTTGTATTAGATTTGCGTGTTTTACATTTCTGATTCTTTCATGCGTTCGGCGTTTTCGGCAACGATAAGTTGGTCTATGCAACCTTGGATGTCGCCATCCATAAAGGCACTGAGATTGTAGATTGTATAGTTGATGCGGTGATCAGTGATACGACCTTGTGGGTAGTTGTATGTGCGAATCTTAGCTGAACGGTCGCCTGTGCTGACCATTGTTTTACGGCGTGAAGATATGGCTTGTAGGTGTTCTTGGAGTGCCATATCATAGAGTTTGTTACGCAACATTTGCAATGCCATTTCGCGGTTAGCCAACTGTGAACGAGCTACTTGACATTGAATCATAATGCCCGTAGGTTTGTGAGTAAGTTGTACTTTAGTCTCTACTTTGTTGACATTCTGTCCACCTGCACCTGATGAACGTGCAGTTTGATATTCCAAATCGGCTGGATTGATTTCTACGTCAACTTCTTCTGCCTCAGGTAATACTGCTACAGTAGCTGCTGAAGTGTGTACACGGCCTTGTGTTTCGGTTTGTGGTACACGTTGTACACGGTGTACTCCCGATTCGTATTTTAATATTCCGTAAGTACCGCCATCGCCTGATACGTTGAAAATAATCTCTTTATAGCCACCTGCAGTACCTTCGGTGAGCGAAGTAACCTCAATACGCCAACCTTTTTGTTCGCAATATTTTGTGTACATACGATAAAGGTCGCCTGCGAAAATAGCCGCTTCATCGCCACCTGTACCACCACGAATTTCGACTGTACAGTTTTTAGAATCTTCTGGGTCGGCAGGAATGAGCAATATTTTAATCTCTTCTTCCAATGGTTCAACGCGAGGTTCTAAATCCTCTAACTCCATTTTCGCCATTTCGCGAAGGTCGGGATCATTCTCTGTGTTTAGTATAGTTTTTGCTTCTTCTATATTGTTGATAACACGGCGGTATTCATCACGTTTAGCGAGAATTTTTTCCAAATCGCTATATTCCTTGTTGAGTTTCACGAAACGTTTCATGTCAGCAATCACCGCAGGGTCGGTAATTAATGTAGAAACCTCCTCAAAACGTGCGTTGAGACCTTCAAGTCTATTTAGTAGTTGATTGTTCATTTGTTTTATTGTTAGGTAGTTAGTTGTAAATTGTATGATATTTATGCAATTTTGCAAATTTACGAAATAATTATGAATTATGAATTATGAATTATGAATTATTTTTCGTACCTTTGTCATTCATATTGTTTATTTTTTAGAAGGTTCAACCAATTATGGATTATTAGTTATGAATTCTGAATTAAATAAAAAACTTTTACAGACAATTCTTGACAACCAAAAGCGTGTGCCATTGACTCTTTCGTTGGGGGATATGGGAATCTCTGTTGATATAGTTAATCAGATTTATGAGTGGGCTAAGCCATACTCGGAAGAGGGGGAATTGGCAAGTTATATACCTGAATTAGCAAACGTTGACCCTAATAAATCGGCAATAGTTATTGGTGATTTACAAGGTGATATGATTGCAGTAGGTAATGGTGTAGATGTTAAAGTGTCGATACAATCGGTTGTAAAACCATTTCTTTATATTTATGCTTTGCAGAAAGGATTGGCACCGAGTGATATATCATATATAGAGCCAACTGCTATGCATTTTAATACAGATGCAGTGCTTCAGCCTGAGAGTCACAAATCTCGTCCAGGGCATCCATTGAATAACGCTGGTGCAATTAGTAGTTCAGGTGCAATTGATCAGTTTGATGAGTTTCTTGCATTTATGAGACGATTGACAGGTAATTCGAAACTTTCGGTATTAGAGGATGTATATACTTCGGAGATGGCGACTAATGCAAACAATCGTGCTATTGCTATGCGCTTGGTAGCAACAGGGCGTTTTTCAACTATAGAGGATGGTATGCGAGCATTGGATAATTACACTCGTGCATGTGCGATTGGTGTAACTCCAGCGGAAATAACTGCTGCTTGTGTTGTGTTGGCTCGTGGAGGAAAGATTGATGGAGAGCAAGTTATAAGTGAAAATCATATAGTACGTGCTATTAATGCAATGAATTCATACGGATTGTATGAGCGTACAGGAGAGATTTCGTTGTTGGCAGCAGGTGTGCGTGCTTTGTCATGTAAAAGTGGTGTAGGGGGATTGATTATTAATATAGACCCAGGTCGAGGGGCATTTACTACGTATGGTCCACGTCTTGATGCTGCAGGTAATAGTGCTTTTGGTAAATATGCACTTATTCCGCTTAATAATTTGTTAGCTGCTCCGTATGCAATGCGTCTGAGTGCTGATGAAATTATTAATACTATTGCCGAATTTGAGTGAATCGTTACTAAATAACTATATATATGAAAGAGAGACTATTAATGATATTAAAAGAGATATGGGCATACATTAAATCGCTTACAAGTATCGCTGAAGATACTGACTCGGAAACTACAATAGCCAATATAATTAAGGGAGTAGAATTTCGAGCTGATAATGTGTGGGTACTTTTCTTTGCGATTATTATAGCCTCAGTCGGTTTGAATGTCAATTCTACAGCCGTAATTATTGGTGCCATGTTGGTCTCTCCATTGATGGGACCTATTATGGGTTTGGGTTTGGCTATTGGTATTTCGGATGGTGAGTTGTTGCGTAAGTCATTGAGAAATTTGTTTATAATGATTATTATTTCACTTGTGGCATCAAGTCTCTATTTCTTGATTACACCACTTAGTGATGCTCAATCAGAGTTGTTAGCGCGCACAAAACCTACGATTTATGATGTGTTTATAGCATTTTTTGGTGGCATGGCGGGTATATTGGCTTCGTCACGTAAGCAAGAAAAGGTAACAGTGGTGAGTGGTGTAGCTATTGCTACTGCTTTGATGCCACCATTATGTACCGCAGGTTATGGAATTGGAACAGGGCAATTGATATATTTTGTCGGGGCATTTTATCTATTTTTTATTAATGCATTTTTTATTGCTTTGGCAACATATTTAATGGTTCGCTATTTGCATTTTCCTCGTAAAAAATTTCTTGATCCTGTAACAGAGCGAAATGTGCGTCGTAGTATAGCTGTGTTTACTGTTATTGTGGTTGTGCCATCGATATTTATTGCTATCAATGTAATCCGTGAAACTTCGTTTGATAGTAATGCGATTAAGTATGTGAATGATATACAGAATAATCCTGTAATGCAAAATGTACAGATAATCTCTCAAAAACGTGAATTTTCAAGTAAGGGGAATGAGATAACTATTTCGCTTGTGGGGGAGACTTTGAATTCAGAACAGGTTGCTGTTCTTCAAAAACGAATGGAGGAGATGGGATTGAAAAATACGAAACTTACTATTCGTCAGGCAGGAGGTGCTTCGCTTGATGTGGGAACACAAGCTAAGATGTTGCAAGAGTTTATTGAAGGTAAAGATAAAACGATAGAGCAAAAAGATTCTGTGATACAGGAGTTGCGTCGTCAGATACGATTGGAACAGAAGCGTTCGGAGATAACAACAGAGCAGTTGGCAAAAGAGATTTACGTACTTTATCCGTATATCAATGATATATCAATGGCAGAGGCGGTGAAAGTTGATGTTAGAAATAATATTACTGATACTATTCCAACGTTGAATATAAGTTGGTCAAAACAACCAACTAATGTAGAGTATGAGCATATTCAAAATTGGTTGAAAGTTAGATTAAAAACGGATAAAATTGATATAGTTTCAAAATCTATTGAATAGAAATTTTGCTTGTATATTTTAGATTGTAATTAGGTATAAAATGAAAAAAGAGGGTAATAACAGATGTTGTTTTTATCCTCTTTATTATTTTATTTTTTTGTTGTTACTTTGTCAACGAGATAGATAATGTTTTGGAAAGGTACGCCACTGTTGGTTGTGAGACCAATTTCGCAAGTGCGCGAGTTAGAGTAACCTGCTGTTATTCCGTGTTTTTCTATTTGTGGACGTAGTTTTCGGAGTGCCCATGCGTTGACTTCGGGATGAGTGAATCCTTTGTCGCCTGCAAAACCACAACAACCCACCTCTTGAGGTACAACTACTGATGTAGAGCACATTTCGGCAAGGCGAATGAGGTCTGATTTTAAGCCCATTTTGGTGGTTGAGCAGGTGGTGTGCACCGTGATAGTATCGTTAATTGGGGTGAAGTGGAGTCGGTCGGCAACGAATTTGAGTATGAATTCGACTGGCTCGTACATATCTACACCCTTGATAGTGTGGCGCATACGATAGAGGCAAGGCGATTGGTCGCAGAGTACGGGATATTTGCCATTATCGGATGCTTTGAGTAGAGCGCGTTCGAGTTCGGCAGATTTTTGGTCGGCGAGTTCGGGCATACCTTTACTTTCCCATATTGTACCGCAGCAGAGATTGTTCATATTCTCAGGGAAGATGACTTCGAAACCAGCTTTTTCGAGTAGTTGCACAGTTTTTTGCATCAACGGAGTTTGGTCGGGGTCGTGTTTGGCAGTGCCCATAGTTTGATTGATGCACGATGGGAAGTAGACAACCTTATCGAATTGAGAATTGAGAATTGAGAATTTTTTGTTTCGCTCGGCAACTGAAGTGAACTTTGTTGCTCTCGCTTATCGCAAGAATTGAAAGTTGAAAGTTGAGAGTTATTCACCCCCTCCGCTCTTCGAGCTCGTCCACCTGAGGCAGGGGGACAATTTTTGCGAGTGGCGCGAGGCATAGCTGGAGTCCAGAGTGGGATGAGTTGGCCTGTGCCATAGTGGAGACCACGGGCGATGGATGACATAATTTTATCGCCTAATAGCCAATGCGCTGCAGATACAAGACGGAGTCCGACGCCGAGAGTAGTTTCGATAGCACCAAGATGGTTGGCTGCGAATTTGCCAATAGATTGTGCTATGCGACTTTGTTCGATTTCGCGTTCGCGGACAACGTGGATTAGTTCGCCCGTATTGATTTTGATAGGGCAAGAGGTAGAGCAGAGTCCGTCGCCAGCACAAGTGACATTGCCTAAATAACGGAACTCTTTGATGAGCCTATTGAGACGATTATCATCTTCGTGAGTTTGTTGTAGGCGAGCAATTTCGCGCTGAACCACAATGCGTTGGCGCGAAGAGAGCGAGAAACCACAAGTGACGCAATTGACCTCGCAGAAGCCACATTCGATGCATCGGTCGATGAGCGGATGGCATTGAGGTAGAGGCTTGAGATTGGAGATATGACACTTAGGGTCGTCGTTGAAAATAACCCCAGGATTGAATATATTGTGAGGGTCGAAGAGACGTTTCACCTCTTTCATAAGGAGGAAAGCATCTGCGCCCCATTCGCGTTCGATATAAGGAGCCATGTTGCGACCAGTGCCATGCTCGGCTTTGAGTGAGCCGTCGTAGTGATCGACCACCATAGTGGCAACATCGTCCATAAGAGCCTCGTAGCGATTGATTTCTTCTTGAGAATCAAAGCGTTGGTTGATGATGAAGTGGTAGTTGCCTTCGAGGGCATGACCATAGATGACAGCATCGTCGTAGTGGTGGCGTTCGAGGAGTTGTTGGAGTTCCTCAGTAGCCTCGACAAGATGGTGAATAGGGAATGCAACGTCCTCAATGAGACATGTGGTGCCCACAGGACGCATACTGCCGACCGAAGGGAAAATGCCAGAGCGGATAGCCCAATATTGGGTGACAGTGGCAGGGTCGGAAGTGAAAGCATGAGGGCGAATAGTTGAGAATTGAGCAATAGTTTGGTTGACAACTGAGATTTGCTCGTTGAGTTCAGCCTCAGTTTCGGCTTCGACTTTGATGAGAAGAGCCATAGTAGAGGCAGGGAGTTTGTCGAAATCTTCGACACTATCTTTTACTGAACAAAGAGCCTTATAGTCAAAGAGTTCGACAGCCGAGACAGGGTTTTGTTTGAGGCGAATGACTGCACCACAAGCATTGCGAGTGTCGGTGAAATAGATGAGCGCACTTGCTGAGTGAGGTAGGATAGGCAGAGTGGTCATAGTGGCTTCGGCAAGGAAGGCGAGAGTGCCTTCGGAACCAACCATGAGGTG
>JAZQRP010000070.1:0-1565 GCA_045629685.1 Candidatus Aphodosoma sp.
TTGCGACAAATACGACATCCAAGGTTTTTTCATTGCACCAAGCAAAGAGCGTGTCAACAAAAGATTCGAACAATCTATCGAATATAATCAAAATCACCTAAACGACACCCTTATCATCTCAAATCAAGAAGACTATACATTCCTTGCAGCAGCCGATTTTCACGTAAAAACTACAGCTGTCAATTTGGCAAAATATACAAAGATAACAAACTCAAATCTTGATATTTTATTTTCAACCATTTTAGGTGACATCACCGACCAAATTGGCGGACTACAAATAGCATACGACTCTATCAACAACAATAAAGGCAATGCTACTATGCGTATATTAGCAGGCAATCACGATACTTATTTCGATCAATGGTCTGAATATTACGAACTTTTTGGCAGTAGCACATACTTCTTTGTTGTAAAAACACCAACTACAAGCGACTTATTCATCGCATTAGAAACTGCTTCTGGCACACTCGGTAAATTACAAAAAAAATGGTTAGAAGATACTCTCAAAGAAAAACGCTCACAACATCGTTATTGTTTCATTCTAACCCATACAAACTTCTTCGACACTGATTTAAGCCAATTCCCTTCAGGCAATTTTCCTCTCGAAGAAACAGCATTTCTAACTAACATTTTCGACAAATACGATGTAAGCCTCATTATCAATGGTCATGACCACACTTACGACTATACCGAATTAGATGGCATTAGATACCTAACCCTCGAAGATGCTCAAGACTTAGACAACGAACCTACATATTTCGCAATAAACGTAAAAGCCAACGCAATAACATTCAAAAAGGAGGCTCTATGAATCATCCCTTAGAAAAGTTCACCCACTGTCCAATATGCGGGTCTAAGCTATTCGAAATCAGTGGAGAACGTAGCCGTCACTGCTCTGATTGTGGTTTTACCTATTATGCCAACGCATCTGCATCTACCGCAGCTATAATCACCAATTCGAAAGGTGAAATCCTACTAACTACACGAGCATTTGAACCTGCGAAAGGCAAACTCGACCTTCCAGGCGGATTTGTAGATATGAACGAAACTGCCGAAGAAGCGTTGATAAGAGAATTAAAAGAGGAATTAAATATCGACATAAACAATCCAACATATCTTTTTTCACTACCTAACGAGTACCAATTTTCAGGTATTACAGTGCATACACTCGATATGTTTTTCAAAATAGAAATTGACGACAACATTCAAATAAAAACCGATGACGATGTTGCTTCTGCACAATTTTACGACTTAAACAACGTTAATATTGAAGATATAGGTCTTAACTCCATAAAAAAAGCAATACAAAAAATAAAAAATACAACTAATAATTAAATATAAAATATGAAAAATATAAAACTATCTATTTATCAGCTTGCTACCACATTATTGTGCTTTATACTTTGTGCTTTGTGCATTAACATAAACGCTCAAGAATCACGTGCCGAACACAATCCAGATTATAATTTCCAACAAGGTCGCAAATTGTTCGACCAAAAACAATATGCCGTTAGCTCTCAATACTTCACCAACTATCTCAACCAACAAAAAAATAAAAAAGTCTG